>JAZOLR010000048.1:0-4755 GCA_045653255.1 Eubacteriales bacterium
GGATAGCCTTAGATAAATCACACACGTAACTTTTGCGGCAGGAAGAACGATTGAAAAGTTCGTGCGGAATTTATCCTACATAGCGCAGCCCTGACCGTTGCAAGCGGCGATAGTGGTATCGGAGACAAACGAAAGGTTGTCGCCAAACATTGCCCCGCCGACAACAGTACCGACACAAAGCGGCAAAGAAAATCCCGAAGTCATAGAGATAGCCGCAGCGATAGGAGTGATGAGCGTGATAGTGCCGACGGAAGTACCCATGGCGGTTGAAATAAAGCAACTTACCGCGAAAATAACGCAAACCGCAAATCTGGGCGGTACGATGGAAAGAACGAAATACGCAACGCTTTCCGCACTGTTTCTTCCGACAACACCGACGAAAATTCCTGCCAAAAGAAAGATAAGGAGCATTGTTATAATGTTTTTATCCCCTACACCGCGCCCCATAATCGAGAGTTTTTCGTCAAACTTAACTTCTTTGTTCTGCATACAAGCGACGAAAAGCGCGACCAGAAATACAACGACTATTGGCACTTTGTAAAATCCCATAGGAATTTTCAAAATATACTCAAACGTTATTCCAAGTCCCAAATATAGTGCAATGAAAACAAGAATAGGCAAAAGTGCCCACACGTTTCCTTTTTTCATAATTTTATTCCTTTCAAAATATATTTTCAAATTTCACCCGTACATTATAACATGTAAAGAAAATATTGTCAACCGAGGGAAATGGTATTTTCTCGGTTACGCAATCTATAATTGACATATTTTTCGCATATTTTAAAGTTTTTTGCCAAAAATAAACCTTAAAGGCAAAGATTTTATCAAAAAGGGATTGACAAAATATTAACTATGTAGTAAAATTACTGCGTATGTGAAAAAATAAAAAATAAAAATGCAAAAGGAGAAATTTCACTATGAAGAAAATTATCAGCATCGTCCTCGCAGTTGCTATGTTGCTCTCCGCACTTGCGCTTGTTGCTTGCTCCAAAGAGGAAGAAACACTCAAGTTCGGTCTCGGCGTTTACACAAACGTTTCCGCAGCATCTGATGCAACCGAAGACAAAAACGGTCAGGGCAAGGTTACTGTTAACTATGCCGCAGTTACACTCGACGCAGCAGGCAAAATCGTTGCTTGCGACCTCGACGTAGCAGACTACACAGCAGACTACACAGCAGAAGGTAAGGCAGTTGCAAACGCATCTTTTGAGACAAAGCGCGAAAAGGGCGACAACTACAACATGAAGGCTTACGGCGGTTCTGCTCTTGAATGGTACGATCAGGCAGACGCTTTCGAAGGTGTTGTTATCGGCAAGACCCTTGACGAAGTTAAGGCTCTCGTTGTTGCAGACTCCAAGAAGGGTACTGACGACGTTATCAACGCAGGTTGCACAATCACAGTAGAAGACTTCGTTCTCGCTATCGAGAAGGCTTGCGCTAACGCAAAGGATTCTAAGGCAGTTGCTTCCAGCACAGTTAAGGTTGCTTCCAACACAGAACAGTCTATTTCTGATGCAACGGAAGACAAGGCAGGTAAGAATGAACTCAACATTACCGTTTTTGCTTGTGCAATCGACGCAAACGGCAAGGTAGTTGCTGCTGATACTGACTGCGCTCAGATTTCTTTCGGCTTTGACGACAAGGGTGCTAGCAAGTACGACCTTACAAAAGCATTCCAGACAAAGCGCGAAAAGGGCGATAGTTACAATATGAAGGCTTACGGCGGTTCTGCTCTTGAATGGTATGAGCAGGCAGACGTATTCGCTGCTGCTTGCATTGACAAGAACGCAGACGAAATCGTTGCTATGATGCTCGAAGACAACTACGGCGATGAGGCTCTCAAGACCGCAGGTTGCACAATCACAGTAGAAGGCTTTGTAAAGGCTGCTGCAAAAATCAAATAATTGAAAAAAACAGCATAAAAAAGGGAGATTGCTTTCTCCCTTTTTTTGAGCGACAGACGAATATGAAAAAAATATTTTTGTTTGCGATTGTTTTAATCGCACTTGTTACGTTTTCTTCCTGCAAAGAAAATGGCGGAAAGGAAATGTATACACGGCACTGCTTTGACTATTTTGACACCGTAACGAGTGTCAGCGGTTATGCAGAAAGCGAAGAAGAATTCAACGCAATATACGACGAAGTCATAAACGAACTTCGCGAGTATCACATGCTTTTCACTATCTATCACCGTTTTGACGGAATGAACAATCTTTGCACCGTAAACGAACTTACAAACGGCGAGCACAAGGTCGTGACGGTAGACAGGCGCATAATAGAAATGCTCACGTATGCGAAGGAAATGTATGAGTTAACAAACGGCAAAATGAATATCGCAATGGGAAGTGTCCTTTCTATATGGCACGAATACCGAACACTCGGCATTGACGATATAATGAACGCAAGACTTCCGTCGGAAAAAGAATTGAAAGACGCGTCGCTTCACACGGATATAGAAAACCTCATAATAGATGAAGAAAACTCGACAGTCTATATTTCCGATCCCAAAATGAAACTTGACGTCGGCGCAATAGCAAAGGGGTACGCAGTCGAAATGATTGCTCTCGCGCTTGAAGAAAATGGTGTTTCGGGTTACGTCTTGAACGTAGGTGGAAACGTGCGTACTATCGGTACGAAACCCGACGGCGAAAGTTGGGTTGTCGGGATAGAAAACCCCGATGAAAATTCAGACGAGCCGTATCTTTCACGTCTGAAACTCGGCGGCGAATCTCTTGTGACAAGCGGATCTTATCAAAGATTTTATATAGTTGACGGAAAGAGTTATCACCATATAATAGACGGCGAAACGCTCTTCCCTGCGGAACTTTACACGTCTGTTTCGGTTATATGCAAAAATTCCGCGAAGGCGGACGCGCTTTCTACTGCTCTCTTTTGTATGAGTGCGGAAGACGGGCTTTCGCTTGTCAATTCTCTTTTTGGCGTAGAAGCGAGTTGGCTTCTGCGTGACGGAACGAGAATTTTCTCCGACGGTTTTTCGGATTATGAAAAATAATTTTAAAATGAGGTAAAAAACTATGTATATAGCCCTCGCGCTTTTTGCCGCTACTTACGTTTTGATGCTTACCTTCGGCAAGTATAGACCGTATATCGCGCTTGTATCGGGCTTGGTATTTATCGTTTCGGGTATGCTCCCCTTCTCTGACGTATGGGGTGCAATAGACTTGAACGTTCTTTTGATGATTGCGGGAACTATGGGTACTGTTGCTTTGTTCATTGAAAGCAAAATGCCCGAACTTCTTGCAGATCTTATAATGGAAAAAGTGCCTAACGTGAAATGGGCGGCTATAGCAATGTCGCTTTTCGCAGGTGTTATTTCCGCATTTGTTGACAACGTGGCAACTGTGCTTATGATTGCTCCCGTTGCACTTGAAATATGCAAAAAACTCAAGACGAATCCCGTGCCGTTTATTATCGCGGTTGCGGTTTCGTCAAATCTTCAGGGGGCGGCAACGCTCGTCGGAGACACGACGGCTATTATGCTTGGCTCTGCGCTTGATATGAGTTTTATGGACTTTTTCTGGTATAAAGGAAGACCGAGCATATTCTTCGCAGTTGAACTCGGCGCAGTTCTTTCCGCTTTGATACTTGCTATTCTTTTCAGACGCGAAAAGGCAGCAATTCCGAAGGCAGAGACACGCACACAAGTTACGGACTTCGTTCCTACTATATTGCTTGCAAGCACTATAGTTTTGCTTATTATCGCTTCGTTTATCCCGAATAAACCGAGCACGACAAACGGACTTATCTGCTGCGCGCTTTTGGTTATCGGTCTTGTAATCAATTTGATAAAGAAAAAGAACATAAAGGCGATTACGTCACCTCTCAAAGAGATAGACTTCCAGACTATCGGTTTGCTTCTCGGTCTATTCTTGATGATAGGCGGAATTACCAATATGGGCGTTATAGACGAAATTGCAGGTCTTATTGCAAAGGTAGGCGGCAAGAACGTGTTCGTTCTCTATACGGTTATCGTTTGGGGCTCTGTCGCTATCTCCGCGTTTATTGATAATATTCCCTACGTTGCTACGATGATTCCCGTTTTGGCAGGTATTGCCGCAACTCTCGGAATCGACCCGACGGTATTGTACTTCGGTCTTTTGTCAGGCGCAACCCTTGGCGGCAACTGCACGCCTATCGGCGCATCGGCAAATATCACGGGTATAGGAATCCTCCGCAAAGAAGGCTACGAAGTAAAGAGTTCAGACTTCTTCAAGATAGGTATTCCCTTCACCCTCGCAGCCATCATTCCCGCGTACATATACCTCTGGATAATGTACGGAGTTTGATTTGGATTGAATTGATTAGATAAAAACCTCACGAATGGGTGCCTGCGATAGAGCAGTAACCCTACACAAACAGGAAAAGGATAGAGAATTTTTAGCGTGATACTCTTAACGGAGTATCACGCTAAACTATGATTGCCCTTACGGGCAAGTTATGAGTTATGATATGCTTCGCATAGTTATGATTGGCTACGCCAAGTTTTAGATTTGGTGGGCAATCATATCATAACGTTTGCGTAGCAAACTCATAACGGCGAGTGTAAACGAGCCTCATAACTCTAAACTAAAACCAACAGAAAAAGAGCAGACACAGAAGGTTGTTACGCCTTGCGTGTTTGCTCTTTCTGCTTGTATATGGGTTTGGGCTTAGCCCATAATGCGTTTGAACGGTCAAACGCGATGCTCGCACTTAGCGGTATTTCCAAATTCTCCGCTAAGAACATCACCCATT
>JAZOLR010000049.1:0-3328 GCA_045653255.1 Eubacteriales bacterium
ACATGACGAAAAACAAAATCCGTCAGTGCCGTGTGCTTGGAACTGATACCGTTATGATAAAAGAAGAGGAAGAAAGAGGAAAGGTTACCGCACGTACCGCGTTCAACGCGCAAAAGGCGGGCGACAGATGCGGACAGGAAGTAGTTTCCGAATATATCGCTTACCTTGCTTGCGGAATTTCCAATATGATAAACATATTCCAGCCCGAAGTTTTGTCTATCGGCGGCGGAGTATGCAACGAGGGTAAAAATCTTCTTGACCCGCTTATGTACTATATTGAGCACGAACAGTACACAAGAAGTCTTGCAGTTAAGACGAAAGTGAAGATTGCGGAACTTGGAAACGATGCAGGCATCATCGGTGCGGCAGGTCTTGGAAGATAATTCTATCATTACACTACGAAGTAAAAACCAAAGCGAATTGCAGGTTTAATTACACTTAACTTGCGAATTAAAAACTGCAACCAACTTACAAAGTAATATTAAAATAGCCGATATGAAACCATATCGGCTATTTTCTATTTGCCGCATTTGCGGCGTTTTTTGTAAACAGTTATTTACAATTAGTTGATTTTAGGAAGACTTGCAGCAGCAACAGACTGTCCTACGCGGCGAGATTTTTCGTCGGGGATATGGAGTTGTATCTTCTTTGCAAGTTCGGGGAATTCCTTATCAAGAACTTCCTGAGCGCGTTGGAGGAGGATAACTCCGCCTTCGCCGGAAGTAACGCGTCCCATAATGAGAACGTGCTTGATGTCGTAAAATTCAGAGTAGTAAGCGATAGTGTAACCGAAGTATGCACCTATAGTATCATAGATGTCAGCGGCACGGCTGTCGCCTTCTTTCATAAGATTCTGAACTACTTTGAGTTTTTCTGCGGGAGAAAGTTCTTCGTCGAGTTCAATACCTGCATAGGGAGCGAGTTTGATAACGCCGTCCTGCGAGAAGTATTTTACACCGCAACCGTAGTCGCCGGACCACTCGTCAACCATTGCTTCTTCAGAGAAGTCAACGGGCGCGAATGCAAGTTCGTTGAGCCAACCTGTAATGTTTCCGTTGGGGTCAACGTAGCCGCCTGCTTCTGACGTACCCATAGCGATACCGAGCACTGCGTTGTCGTTGAGGTCCATAGCACCTGCAAGAGCGGTAACGTCACCGTCGTTTGCAACTTCTATCGGGATATTTTCGCCGATTTCGCGAGCAACGTCGATGTACATATTCTTAACTTTCTTTTCAAAGTCTTCATCGCTTACTTTGAGGAAGAGTGATGCTACCATTATTCTGTTGTCAACGTATACGCCTGCGCTTGAAACACCGATAGCATCAACGCGGGGCATGTGAGACGCTGCGGTCTTCATTGCGTTGAGGATACCTTCGTAGTGGTAGTCGGGGTCGGAATTTGTCTTCGGGAACCAAACTACTTCTTCGGAATAAACGCTTTCGCCGTCAATAACCGCACTAACCTTACGGTCGCTTCCGCCCGCGTCAAAACCGATACGGCAACCGTCGAGGTGTCTGCCGATAGGAGCGGCAGCAGACTTGTCTTCCGGTGCTTTTTCATAGTCTACTACTTCAACAGAGAAAGCATGTTCGTATACTCTTTCCATAAAGCAAACGTCAAAGTCACGAAGACCGCCGTGGCTAAATGCTTCTTTCATCTTTTCGCCAACGAGTTTGCTTCCTGCAATTATTACCTTGTAACCGCCGGAAACCCACAAAAGCGATTTTACAATACGCTCAACAAACTTGAAGTTTTCTTCGTCGTGGCCTGTGCCATCGAGGAAAATTCTCGTCTTGTAGGTGGTGGTGTAACCGTTGTTTCTTTCAACTGCGATAACGATATCCTGACCTTCTTCTTTCGTTGCTTCGCGCATTTCGCGGCAAACGAGTGCAAGAGGTTGGAATTTCGGGTCGAGTTTTGCCTGTACTTTAAGCTTCATATCTTATAGTTCCTCCGATAATTGTTTTCTGTACGTTAAATTCTTCATCAGTGATGATGATATCGGCATCCTTGCCAACGTCAAGAGAGCCTTTTTTGTTTTCAATACCCAACGTGGTCGCGGGGTTGAGAGATGCGCCGTTTACGCACTCGTTAAGCGGAATGGACGAATTCTTGTATACGTTCCATACGCCGCGGTTGAGAGGAAGAACACTTCCTGCAACCGTACCGTCTTCAAGACGGCATACGATGTCGCGGTAGATTATCTTCGCGCCGCCGAGGGTGTATTCGCCGTAAGGAAGACCGCCTGCGGGCAAACAGTCTGTGATGAAGCAGAGTTTTCTGCCCTTTAACTTGTAAAGTATATCGTAGAAGCAGGGGTTAACGTGGAAAGTGTCAACGATAACCTCGCAACTTGCGTCAGAGTTGAGTGCGGCGGTAACAACACCGGGGGCACGGTGTGCAAGAGGTGTCATTGCATTGAAGAGGTGTGTTGCGTGTTTTACACCAACAGTTGTACTCTTCATTGCCGTGTCGTAATCGGCAGAAGTGTGTCCCATAGAGATGACAACGTCTGTGTCGCGCGTAATCTCGCGGATAGCGGCGAAATCTTCCGTGTCGGTCTCGGGTGCGAGTGTGATTATCTTAATAATATCTGCATATTCTTTTACAAACTTTGCATCGGGTTTGAGTATGTATTTTGCATCTTGAGCGCCTTTTTTGCTCTCGCTGATGAAAGGTCCTTCTGCGTGGCAACCGAGAATGGCACTACCATTCCAAGTCTTACTTTCTTCTTTGAGGTCGCGGCAAACTTCAAGTGCGCGGCGAATGACTTTCATATCAACTGTCATAGTTGTGGGCAAAAATCCAGTAACGCCGTTTTTAACTATTCCGCCCGCTATCGTGCGAATGGACTCTTCTTCACCGTCGCACACGTCTTTTGCAAGATATCCGTGAATATGAATATCTATAAGACCGGGGGAAACGAAACCGCCTTTTGCATCAATGACGGTAGCGTCTGCAGGGATACAGTCCGCTTTCACAATTCCTTCTATAACGTCGGAGTAAAGAAGCGCATAGCCGTCAAGTATGCGGTCTTTCAAAATGATTTTTCCGTTTACAATTGCATTCATATATTTGATGCTCCTTTTAATTATCTTTCGTAATTTTATCATATTTTGTAGCGAATTTCAATAGTTTTTCCGTTTTATGACAAAAAATTGCGCAAAAAAGAACGGTATTTTCCACTATTTTGAAAAATACCGTTCTTTTTTATTTTTGTTCGTCTTTATTCATAACGAGTTGCGTGTATATTACTGCCGCGAATACGATAGCGCAACCGATTATCTGATACCATTTCATAAGGTCGGCTTTGCTTCCGCCTATAACT
>JAZOLR010000050.1:0-5856 GCA_045653255.1 Eubacteriales bacterium
CGCGGTACGGATATTATGCTCGGCGGAAACCCCGAATATCTTGCAAAAGCGGAAATGAGAAAGCGCGGATACGACGATGAATATATCGCGAATGCGACGAGTTTCTTCGCAACAGATGACGAAGAAATTCTTGCAGGGCGCAAGTTGTTCTCCGACCTTTACGCAAAGTTCAAAGATGAAATAAGAGACGAAAGCGAAAGAGTGCGAGAAGCGGGCGGTCTTTTCATACTCGGTACTGAGCGTCACGACAGCAGACGTATAGACAATCAGTTGTGCGGACGAAGCGGACGTCAAGGCGACCCGGGTGAATCAAGATTCTATATTTCTCTTGAAGACGATCTTATAAGAATCAACGGTAAAGAGAGTATGCTTGAAATGATGAGACGTTTCCCCGAATCCGAGGACTTGTCCGTTAATCTCGGCATAGTTACCAATCTCATTGAATCCGCGCAGAAGAAGAAGGAATATATAAACTTCGAGCAACGCAAAAACGTGCTTTTGTACGATGACGTAATGAATCAGCAACGCGCAGTTATGTATAAGCAGAGAAACGACGTGCTTGACGGCGTAGATATGCGTTCTACTATTACGGGAATGATTGAAAAGCAGGTTGCGTTGGTTGTTTCCTCACATACCAATACAGAGGAAAAAGAAAACTGGAACATTGAGGGACTTCGCAATCATTACTTCGGTATTATTGCCGGCGATTTGCTGAATGACGACAAGATAAAGGATATTTCACACGAAGAACTTACGGAGAAAATCACCGAGCGAGCAATGGCTATTTACTGCAAAAAAGAAGAAATGCTCGGCGAAGCGCAAATGCGCGATATTGAAAGAAATATACTTCTCCGTTGCGTAGACGTTAAGTGGATGGACCATATTGATGCGATGGCAGACCTCAAGGACAACGTTGGCTTGAGCGCGTATGCACAAAGAAATCCGCTCAACGAATACAGAATAATCGGTGCGGATATGTTTGATGAAATGATAGAGGAGATACGTGAAAACACAGTAAGAACCGTGCTCTTCTTCCAGATACAAAGCGCACCTACTGCAAGAAAGGCGGCGGCGAAAGCCATTCACGCAGGTACAGACGGCGAAAAACCCAAGCAGCAGCCAAAGAGAAACGCAACGCCGAAGGTCGGTGCCAACGCGCCCTGCCCTTGCGGAAGCGGCAAGAAATATAAAAACTGCTGCGGTTACAAGAGTGGTAAAAACTGATGGGATTCGGCGTACTGTTTTTCGGATATTTGCTTAATTTAAGTATTTTTAAGCAATTTACCGACGTTATGTGCTTTCTTTTAATACTTTACGCACTTTTAAAACTTTACCGTTTCAACAGAGGTTTTAAGCAAGCGACGTATTCCTGTATCCCTCTCGTTATTTTTGGGTTTGCGTATTT
This sequence comes from Eubacteriales bacterium, assembly GCA_045653255.1. Lineage (GTDB taxonomy): Bacteria > Bacillota > Clostridia > Oscillospirales > CAG-272 > UBA1740. Next base: position 1,406 of record JAZOLR010000050.1, read on the forward strand.
CGTGTACGGAATATGCGATTTGCTCGGAATTATTCAACTTGTTTCTATACCCGAAAACAACGTTTCTATTGCAACTTCGTATTATGCATTGATTTCAGGTGTGTTGCAGATTGTACTCTATACTCGGCTTTTGTCGGGCATTCAGGAGATAGGACGCGAGACGGGTGTGCCTGTTATTGAATTCAAGGCGGCGAGAAACCGTTTTCTCACTTTCATTTACTATATTCCGTACATTTTCACGGAATGGCAGTTTGAATTCGACAGTACACTCGGAAAAATTGCGGGTTATGCTTTTTTGCCCGTGCTTATCTTCGGTGTTATTTATCACGTAATGAATCTTTCTCTTATACATAACTGCTACGTGTGGATATGTCTTGAGGGAGAGGAAGATATGCAGAGAAAGAAATCGCGCTTTGCTTTCATAAACAAACTCAATGAAAAAGAGGACAAAATTCACGACAGACTCGTTGAGCGAAAGCGCGAGCAAAAGAAAGAGAAAGCCGACAAAAAGAAAAAATGAGGTTTTAATATGAAAAGAGAGAAAGGTATTATTTCATCTGCCGCTTTTATTGTCGCGGCTATATTCCTTTTTAATCCAAACGTAAACATTATTGACGTATTTCCCGACTTCATCGGTTATTTTCTGATTTACAACGCGCTTTCGCGTGTTTCTGACCTTGTGCCGCATTTCGACGATGCAAGAGACAGATTCCACAAGTTATTCTGGATGACTTTATCAAAGATACCCGCTGCGTTCATAATGCTTTCCATATCTTCGCAGAACACGGCAGAGCGTCCTATAATTGCGGTATTCTCACTCGCTTACGCAATTCTTGAACTTACATACATCTACCCCGCATTCAAAGAACTTTTCGAGGGATTTGAATACCTTGAGACGAGATTTGGCGTTGAGGCGGCGAAAAAAATTCACGCGCCGACAAAAATTACCGCGGTATTTTTCAGTATCAAAATGATTTGCTGCACGCTTCCCGAATTCGCTCTTACTTCGGTTACTGACATTTTGGGTGACGTGAATTACAAGCCGAATATTGCTAACTTCTACCCCTATTTTTCGGCAATCGGTGCGATTATAACTATCGTATTCGGCATTATCTGGTTGTCTAAGTTTGCAAGATATGCAAAGTACATTTCAAAGAGCAGACACATTGATTTTTCGCTTTCTTCGGTTTATATTGAAAAGCAAGAGAGACTTGCACAGATTTATTCCTACCGTTTCGTATATCTCTGCACTTCTCTCGTGTTCATCGCTACGCTTTTCGGAATTGACCTTTTCCTTGATAATACAAACTATATGCCCGATATATTCAGTGCGCTTATGTTTATTGCGGCGGGCGCGGTGATGGTCCGTTTCACGAAAAGGGCAAAACTTCCTATAATTATAGGCATACTTTACTCGTTTTCAAGTATTTGTATGATGCTCACGCAAAACAGTTTCAACAAAGATTACGACTACTCCGATATTACGAAGATAATAGCGGCAGACTATGCGTATGACCTTGTTATCGTTACTTCTATTATTGAATTCGTATTCTCGGTTGCTTTGTTTTTCGCTATTGCTTACTGCATAGCAGATATAGTAAAATCAACGACGGGCTCGCCGAATTCAAGCGAATCTGCTTTAAAGTATAACGACGAATTGCATAAGAGTTTCAAAGTGCAGGCTTATATTATGGCGGTGCTTGGCGCAATTGCTTCTGCTTCAAAGGTCGGTTATCTTTACCTTTTGTCATATACGGAAAAGGTGGAGATGGTGCCCGAATACTCGCAAAACGCAGTTACTATGCTACGTTACGGTGAATTCTGGCTTGTAGTTGCGGTGCTTTCTATTGTGTGGATAGTATACACGTACAGACTTTGCCACGCGATAAAAGAAGGCGCAATGCAGAAGTTTGAAATAGAGAGTCAAGATTAAGACTATTAAAAAAATACGTCTCGAATTTTCATTCGAGACGTATTTTTCATTTCAATTCCGTGCCGCCCCATTCTACTACGGTAAAGCCCTCACGCATAGGTGCGGAGAGGTCTTGCGGTTCTATTGTGACGTAGGTTTCGCTTGGCGTGTAGGTCATAAACACGCGGATAAGCGTATCGGGGGCAGGGTTTATTTCAAGGGGTGCTGCGTTTGTATACGCGTCTGTCTGGAAAGCGATGACGTTATACGGATTATTCTGCATAAGCGGCAACCAATAAACGATAAACTCGTTTGCTTCCCTTCTCGTAAGACCGAGGGCGGCGAGTGCGTATTCAAGGAATTGCGCGGTGTCTTCGCCTTTTACACAGAAACCTTTGTCAGTTTCGTAGTCTGCGTAGACGTCGCCTTCCCAATAGAGATAGTTATAGACTTGCCCTTTTTTGTCGGTGAGAGTGCCGTCGGGTGATGCGGTGACGCTCCAACCCTCGTTATATGCAGGGTAGGTGCAAGTCAACTCGCCGTTTGGGGTGAGGGTTACTGTGACGCTTGTTTCGGTTTCGGGGTAGAGGTATATAACGGGCTTATATGCAACGCCGGGTTTCGGTCTCCAGTCGCTTTCTTCAATTGTGATGAAGTCGACCTCGACGCGACCGCTTTCTGCATCGTAGTATGCGTTTTCGTAGGTGCAGATAACTTGGTCGCCGACGCACCAATCGTCAGACAAAGTACCGTTGAGTTTTATGTCATACGGCATAGGAATTACGGGATAAGCAAAGAAGCAATTTTCATATATCGCCGTTATTTCAATGTGGCTGAAGAGGTTATAGTCACACTTCTCCGCTTTGGTCTTATCGAGCCATTTTTCCGTATACTCTATATCGCGAAGGTCGGTTACTTTTTCCCACGCCGTTGCGTTTATCTGTGCGGGATAAGTTTCCATAACGTAGCCTTCGTAGGTTACTTCTACGTAGTCACCCACTTGTACGTATAGGTAAGGAAGTTTTGCTGTGCCGAAGGTGATGCGGTCACTTGAGTTTCTTATGGGCTCTTTTTCATACGGCTCTACTGTAACGATATTTTCACCTATTGAAACTATTTTTGCAAGGAAGGTGTATTCTGCGCGTTGCGCTTCTTCTTCCCAAAGTTCGCTTAAAGATTTGTTTCGGTCTTTGCCGAAGTAAACTCTCGTTTTTTCGTATACGCCGTCGGTTGTGAGTTTGTTCCAATCTATTATTTTATATGTTGCGGCGAGATACTCGCGAGTGCCGCCGTCGTCATACGTTCCCTGCGGAATAGGCACGAAAAGGATAGCGGCGACGACCAATATTAAAACGATAGGTATCCATATTTTCTTTTTCATAGGCGTTCTCCTTTTTTGTTTTCGCTTATTATTCGTGCAAAAAGGAAAAATCTCTCACTTTTTTTAATTTATTTTAAAGAGGCGATTACTTCCACTTCAACAAGTGCGCCTTTCGGGAGAGATTTGACCGCTACGCAACTACGCGCAGGGGCGGAAGTGATGTATTTTGCGTACACTTCGTTAAATGCGGCAAAGTCGGCAATGTCAGAAAGGAAGCAAGTAGTTTTTACTACGTTATCAAACGTGCAGTTTGCGGCGGCAAGGACTTCTTTAAGGTTTTGCATTACTCTTTCGGTTTGCTCTGTGATATTATCTCCAACGATAAGCGCACTCACGGGGTCAAGCGGAATTTGTCCAGAGGTAAACAAAAAGTCTCCTACTTTTATCGCTTGTGAGTAAGGTCCTATTGCTTTCGGCGCTTTTTCGGTTGCTATTTTCTCTATCATAAAAATTTCTCCTTTTTTGTATATTTAAGTATATTTTCTCTTTTTCTTAAATATAATATTACTGTAAACGTATTCTTTCTTTTACGTTTTTATTTTACACCGATAAATGCTTGTTGTCAAGTTCATAAAAAAATAATAAAATAAAAACCCGAAAAGACTTGACAAAAGGATTTTTGAGTGCTATAATATATAGGCAACGTGAGCCGAGTGTTCTATTGTTGATTAAGCCGGAATGGCGGAATTGGCAGACGCCCGGGACTTAAAATCCCGTGAGATTAACATCTCGTACCGGTTCGACCCCGGCTTCCGGCACCATTTATCGCGGAGTAGAGCAGCCTGGTAGCTCGTCGGGCTCATAACCCGGAGGTCGTGAGGTTCAAATCCCACCTCCGCAACCAGAAAAGAGAAAAGCATCCCTTGAGGATGCTTTTCTCTTTTCTCCGTATGTGGCGTGAGAATTTACGTACCCCGAACGACCTACGGAGGAGGTCGTGGGGGAACGAGGTAAAACAGTCTAAATGACTGTTTTGCTGAAGTGAGTAACTGAAATAGGGAGTTTCCGAAGCAATCTACGATTGCGACACAAAACGAGCATATTTCAGGAAGGGCAAACAAATCCCAGCTCCCCAACCAGAAAGAAGAACGAAGCATCTGCTTCGTTCTTTTTTTATCCAATCCGAAGGATTGGTATGTAATCTCACCGCAGGTGAGT
>JAZOLR010000051.1:0-3818 GCA_045653255.1 Eubacteriales bacterium
ATGACGTAACGTGCGAGATGATAGACAACACGAAAAAGACAGCAGAAGGTTTGCTTGTGCGCGACGAAGAGAGCGTAAAGGCGCTTATGGAAGCGCTTGTAGTCGTTGGAATTATGATGAGTTTTGCAGGCTCGTCGCGCCCTGCATCGGGCAGTGAGCATCATCTCTCCCACTTCTTTGAAATTGTCGGAATAGTAGACAACCAACCGTATTTCCCTCACGGAATTGACGTTGCTTATTCAACGGTTATTACTGCAAAGATAAGAGAAAAAATATTGAAGTCGGAATTCCCGAATACCTTGTACCGAGAGACAAGAGAAGATTACAAGAAAAAAAATGACCGATATATACAAGTCTGTAGCAGAAGGATGCATTCAACTTCAAGACAAGGTGGGAAATTATGCACAAAACAGACTTAAAACGTACAAGGATAAAGAAAATGAAATAAAAAGAATTTTGTCAGACGTCCCTTCTGCCGAAGAAATAGAGAAAATACTCGGTGTAGTGGGACTTGATATGGCAGAGTTTTACTCACTTTACGGCATTGACAAAATACAAAATGCCATCGCTTACGCAAAAGACTTGAAGGACCGTTATACTGTCCTTTGGCTATATTATGATCTATTCGGCGATTGCAAAATGGAATTTTCCGAATGAAAAAACACCGTGGACTTCAAGAGAAGTTTGCGGTGTTTTTTGCGGATATTTCGTCTTTATTAGCGAAAATATTGTATCAAAAAATCAGAAGAAAGTCAAGTGAATATGCGCTTTGGCGAAGGGGAGTAAAAACAAAGAACGCATATTGAATTGTAAGATTTGATATGCACTAAAAGAAAACCACTTTCACGTGTATGCTTCAGGGGTACTCGCCTTTGGCGAGGATTCTTTCGCCTTGCCGCCGTCTCGCAAGCGGACGTCGCTCTGCGGCGAGAAAACGAACCCGATTTTTGCGAAGCAAAAAACTGTTTCGCTCCGAGGGAGGCAGACCATAACAAAAAACCACGTCTTTTGACGTGGTTTTTTGCTATGGTGCACCTTCAGGGATTCGAACCCGGGACCCACTGATTAAGAGTCAGTTGCTCTACCAACTGAGCTAAAGGTGCATATTCAGTTGTGCTTTATTTTGCATTGGTATTATAGCACAACCTATTTAGAATGTCAAGAGATTTTTCACTTCATTTTTAAGAGTTCTTCAAAAACTTCGGTCAACGAATCCGAAATGACGAATTCGGCATATCTATCATACGGAGTGGGTGTTTTGTTTATTATTACCAGATGTTAACCCCTTTTCTAAACGTAAAGTTGAAAATAAAAGGTCCGATAAAGAAATTTATCAGACCTTTTGTTTTTAGTTATTTGCTACGCACCTCTGCGCCAAGGACTTTGCAAAGTTTCTTTGTTGCGGAGTTTGCAACACTTTCAATTTCCTGCGAGGTGAGTGTTTTTTCGGTTGAACCAATTACCAAGCGAATAGTTACGGACTTCTTTCCGTCGGGTACTTGCTTACCCTTATATTCATCAACGAATTTCGCGTCACGGAGAAGCGCGCCGTCCGACTTCTTGCCTACTACGGTTTCATATATATCGCTCCACTTAACTTCGCTGTCAACGAGGAAGGATATATCGTAATCTGTGATAGGATATTCGGGAAGGTGGATATACTTATTCGTTCTCGACTTGAAGGGTTTGAGCGCATCCATATTGAGTTCAACAAGGATAGCAGAAAGCACCTTGATACCGCAAGCAAGAGCCGCCTTCTTAGAAAGGAGAGCGATATCGCCTATATTTTCGTCGCCGAGGTAAATATTCATCCATACAACGTCATCTGCCCAGTAAGGCTTCTCTTCCTTCTTGAGTGTAAACGCTTCCATGTGGGTATATCTGGGCATTGCCTCGATAACACCCTTGGCACGGCGGAAGAGCGCGGATATATCGTCAGACTTTCCAACGAATGCACATCCGAGGTGCTTTTCCTGACAAGGAAGTTCTTCATGTGCGTAATCCGACGTATAGTTTGCGTCGAGGAATATCTGTGCTTCTTCGAAGATATCGAACTCGTCGAAGTTACGTTCATTCTTCACTATTGCGCGGCAAATGTTCGGCAGAAGCGAGCAACGGATATATTTCTCTGTGGGCGAGGGGGGAGTTGAAAGCGCGAGTATTCCCTTTGTATCGGGGAGAAGCGCGGAAACAAACTCATCGCTCATCCAAGGATAAGTGAATATTTCCTGCATATTGCAACGAAATGCAAGGTATTCTTTTATCTTGCGTACGAGGTCAACGTTAAGTTGGTTGATAGCGCCGTCAAACGAGGTTGTAATGGTTGTAGCCTCGAAGTTCTCATATCCGTACATACGTGCAACTTCTTCCATAATATCTGCCTTTATGGAAACGTCGCCTGTTGAACGCCAAGTAGGAACTACTATGTGCATACTGTCCTCTGTAAAGGTAACTTCAAAGCCCATTGTACCGAGTTTCTTTGCTACTACTTCCTGAGGGATACGCTTACCGAGTCTTCTGTCGAGCCACTCAAGTTCTACGTCTATTTCCTTGCGTACAAGTTTGTTCGGGTATTGGTCATTAAATGCAGTAACCTTCATTTCGGGATACAACTCGGAGAAGAGTTGCATAGCGAGTGAGAGCGCAAGGTCACAACGCTCGGGGTCTACTGCTTTTTCGTATCTTGAAGATGCTTCCGTACGGTTATCGTAACGGAGAGCGGTTCTACGCACGCCGCGTGATTCAAAGTTTGCAACTTCGAGAATTACGCTTTCTGTTGTGGGAAGAACGGAGTCTTTCGCGCCGCCCATAACGCCTGCGAGCGCTACTGCACCTTCTGCATCGGCGATAACGAGGTCATCTGCGGAAAGTTCAAGTTCTTTGTCGTTGAGAAGTTGGAGTTTTTCCTTTTCTTCTGCGCGACGAACGAGAATATAGTCTGAAATGTGAGTAGAGTCAAACACGTGTGTGGGTTGACCTACTGCGAGCATAACGTAGTTTGTGATATCTACGAGTGCGTTGATAGGACGCATACCTACTCTCCAGATGCGGCTCTGCATTTCAAAGGGCGAGGGTTTTATTCCAAGTCCTTCTATTCTTGCGCCTATGTAGCGAGGACATCTTTCCGTATCGGCGATTCTCACGTCATAGGTCTCGCATTCGGGAGCGACGTATTTATCAAATTCAACGAGAGGAAGGTCGTAAAGTGCGGCAATTTCTCTCGCGATACCGTAGTGACCCCAGAGGTCAGGACGGTTTGTCATAGATTTGTTATCTATTTCAAGAATGATATCATCAAGATTGAGCGCTTTCGCAAGAGGTGTACCGGGGGCAACGTCAAGCGAGGAAACGTCCATTATTTCGTGTTCTTCTTTTGCAGGGAACAAATCGGCAAGACCAACTTCGACAGATGCGCATATCATACCGAAACTTGCAACGCCGCGGAGTTTTGCATTCTTTATTTCAACGGGTTCGCCCTCGCCGTGCCAACGCACCATAGCGCCGGGACAAGCGACAACTACTTTCATTCCCACTTCAAGATTGCTACCGCCACAGACGATGTCTTTTATATCTTCTGTGCCAACGTCAACCTTGCACACGCGGAGTTTGTCCGCGTTGGGATGAGGAAGAACTTCTTTTATTTCGCCGACAACTATGCCGTTGAAGTCGCTCGCGAGATCGTGCGCGTCTTCTACTTCAACCGTCGACATCGTAAGGTCGTATGCCAAACGGGAAAGGTCCATATCGTCGGGGATTTTTACGTAATCTTTTATCCAATTAAGAGATAATTTCATTTTTACCCCTCCTTAATTAAACTG
>JAZOLR010000052.1:0-8072 GCA_045653255.1 Eubacteriales bacterium
ATATACAAGTCAAATGAAGACGCGGGTGTAGTTCAATGGTAGAATTCCAGCCTTCCAAGCTGGTCGCGTGGGTTCGATTCCCATCACCCGCTCCATTTTTTGCGCTTGTAGCTCAGTGGATAGAGTGCCCGGCTACGAACCGGTAGGTCATAGGTTCGAATCCTATCAGGCGCGCCATCAACACCTCTTTTCGAAGAGGTGTTTTTGTTTTATCTTGAGCAGTTTTCACAAAACAAAAAACAAGGTCAAGTCTAGCGGACTTGACCTTGTTTTGTTACAATTTCATTTTATTTTGATGCAACTGTACGGTACCAAGTAAGTATAACACCGGAAACAGTAGACTTGATAGGAGTATCCATATAAGTCATTTCAAGCATACCGAAAGGTACGTTAACGTCTGCTATCCATGCACCAGAACGAGAGTTAACGAAAAGTTTGGAAGTGTCTTTGTAATCAACAACAGTCATCAAATCAACGATTCCGCCGTCACCGTTTATAACTTCCTCAATTTCGTCTGCGGTAGTGCAAGCATCAATTGTAGCGAAGAATCCTGCCGAGGTTTCTTTAACAAGAGCGATGGTCTCATCTGCAAGTTTTGCAGCCTGTTCTTCAAATCCACCAACGTCGTCAGATCTCATATCTTCGCCGTAAAGAATGGTGTTTACGAGATTTCTTGCATTATCGTTAATTGTGTCAACAACCTCTTCTTTGAGGCTCTTGAGAACTTCATACTTAGTTTCATCATCAACGGAAGAAAGAACTTTCTGAGTAATTCTTCTCGTGTTTGTATTTATAAGATCGGGATACTGTTCAAAATCCTCAAGGATTTCTTTCATATCTTCAACAGAAACTGCATAGAGTTTAACTCTGCTATTATCTTCTGCTGAATAAGTCTCATATTGAATCGCAAGTTGCGCTTCAATGTTGGTTATAAGTTGAGAAATGGTTTCTTCTTCAACTTCTTCCTGTGCTACATCGGGATCAATTCCAGCAAAATACTGACGCAATCTTGTGGTGTAAACGCTAAGATCGGTTGCGGCATATTCCTTCATAGTGATCTTCTTGTATTCTGCACGCATCATATTAACGAGTTGGTCGTCTACTATACCTTTGCGAACGGAAGTCCAAACGTAGTTAGAATCACATCCTTCAAGAGGATTGGTTGATGCTTCCTGGTTCTGATACATACCGTAGAGCCAATAGTCAGCAAACATACCATCATTCGTGCAAGGATATGTCATAAATACATTACCTACGTGTTGATTGTTCATCTTATATACGTTGCTTATTCTTGTAACAGTGCCGTCTTCATTGTAGTAATAGTCACTTCCTTCAACACCGTAAAGAAGAATATTGCAAAGTTCGGAATCAGTAATAAGGTCCTCTATAAGTTCCATAGAACGCGATGCAGATGCAGTATAGTTTGTTACAGCAAACATTGAACTAAATCCGTCAGTTGAATAAACACGAGGAGTGTCAAGAACAACAACAAAGTTTTCTTTTTCATAAGAGAATCTGGAAGCGTAGTCAGAAACAACAGTTCTTATACCGTACTTCTCTGCCGCGCCATCAGCAAAATAGCCGTAAGTTTCGGACTCGGTGATAAACTTGAGATAATCAACGTATTCTTTGTTTGTCAAAGCATTCGATACTGTTATGTAATCTCCGTATCCTGTAGTCGCGTTATAGAAAGTAGCCAATGCGAAAGGCGATCCGTCTTCCGACCAGAACTTAACTGTTGGGAAATCAAACTTTGCTTCAATAGGAGCAACGTTTTCAAGAGAGGAATCGTTTGCAATACTCATTGCAAAGTCAAGACAAGCCTCATATTTAACAGAAACAGAGCCGTCAGATTCTATATTTACGAAATCACTCTCGACAAGATAGTAATTACTTGCCAACTCCTTGTTAATCAAAAGATATTCATAGTTTCCAACAACAACGTTGTTAGGAACTGCATACCACTTGCCAGAAATCTTGGTGTTTGTGAGAAGGCTTGTGTTGATGTATTCCTTGATAGCATCATTATCACCGTTTACAAAGGAAGTAACGTCCATGAGGTGACCTGCTTCAACGTACTCTTCAAGCATTGCCTTGTCGGTAATGAGAACGATGTCTATCTGGTTGTCAATCAATTCGGGGTAAACGAGTTCAGGAAGGTTAAATTCATCAAGAACAGTTTCAGGAATGTATCCTTCATAAACGTTGGAGGGATTTGAAGCGCCCCCCTGAATGTTTTCCTTTGCATCAGAAAGCGCCTTATCAAGAGTGGCTTTGTACTCGTCTATAGTACTGAAAACGAATTCAACCTGCGTAGAATACTTAGCTCTCGCTACAGTATTAAACGCATCCTGCATGGCATCTTTAGCATCTTCGGTAGTAACCTCGTCGGTAACTATGTAGAACTTGAGAGTAATAGCGTTTCTTACTTCTTCCTCTTCACCCTCAATGGGATCAAGTTCATCAGGGTTCTTCTGACCGCAACCCACAAGGAACAATGACATAACCATAACCAGGCACAAAGCAAGGCACAACAGTTTTTTCATAATATATTTCTCCTTTTAGATGAGGTTGTGCACAACCTCGTACAATATAACAATACCTATATATTTTACTATAAAAGCAAACAAATGTCAAGTCGTTTTGAATATTATGTAGTCTTTTGTAAGAAATAAACAATATAAATACGCACAATGAACTTTTTGTAAACTCAATATTAACTAAAAGACTGCACGTTATAAACCTTTTATGGCAAGACTACTATGTAAACAGGCGCGTAGTTTTTACGACTTCATCGCCCTTTTAATCTCTCTGCAAAAGTTTTGCTCTTGAGGGATGTTTGATTTTTCTCAACGCTTTTGCCTCTATCTGCCTTATTCTTTCTCTGGTAATATCGAATTGTTTACCCACCTCTTCTAGAGTGTGAGGTCTTCCGTCTTCCAAACCGAATCTCAAACGAAGCACCTGTTCTTCGCGAGGAGCAAGCGTATGAAGAACCATGTCAAGTCTCTCTCGAAGGAATGCCTGATTTGCCGCTTCCACGGGTGAAAGGGTTTCGGTATCTTCAACAAAATCACCAAGATGGCTATCTTCTTCTTCGCCTATAGGAGTTTCAAGAGAAACGGGGTCCTGAGCGATTTTCATAATATCTCTGACTTTTTCGGGAGTCATATCGAGTTTCTTTGCGATTTCCTCTGTTGTAGGCTCTCTTCCAAGTTCCTGAAGGAGTTGTCTTGCGGTTCTTGAAACACGATGAATGGTCTCAACCATATGAACGGGAATTCTTATCGTTCTTGCCTGGTCAGCGATTGCACGTGTTATAGCCTGACGAATCCACCAAGTTGCGTACGTAGAGAATTTATATCCTTTTTTGTAGTCAAACTTCTCTACCGCTTTCATAAGTCCAAGGTTTCCTTCCTGAATCAAATCCAAGAAGAACATACCTTTTCCTACGTGTCTCTTTGCAATACTTACAACAAGTCGAAGGTTTGCCTCAACAAGTTCGTTTTTCGCAGCCTTGTTACCAAGAGCAACCTGCTCTGCAAGGTACATTTCTCGCTCCGAAGAAAGAAGCGGAATTTTTCCTATTTCCTTGAGGTACATACGGACGGGATCATCAGAAGATATTCCTTCCGACGAAAGCAATTTTTCCATTTTCTGTGGATTATCGAAAAAATCAAGATCCTTTTCGACGTCGGAAACACCGTCTTTTCCAAAATCCGCAGAGTCAACGCCGTTAGCCTCAAGCGCGTCGCCCATCTCGTCAATCTGCTCTATATCGTAATCGATATCTTCAAGAGCTTTCATGATGTCGCTATCTGCGCCTATACCATCTTCAGCAACCGCCTTGTCAATAAAAGAGTTGACGTCCTTTATTCTTTTTCCATCATAACTCATTTTTAATATCCCCCTCATTCGCCGTTGCCGTCAAGCATGCGGCGTTTTTTGTTTATTATATCATTCAAATCTTCAAGCGAAGATGCTGAATCTTCGTTTTTCTTTCCCGACACCATACGTTTCATTCTGGTGGCTATGTCAATAAAAACTTTTTTATCGTTGTTGTCCAAAGACATACGGGAAATTTTCATTTGCGTTATTCTGCCGACCTCATCTGCCGAGAAATAATTGTCGATTTCATTCTCGTTGAACGTTCCGTTCTCGGTATTCGTCTTTATGTACGCAAACACTCTCTTGCCGAATTCAGTGAAAAAGTCTTCTTCAGACAAGAAACCTTCCGTGTCAAACGCATAAGAACGAACGTCGGCATACAAAAGCAACATTCCCAAAACAGACTCTTCGGCTCTTGCAAGTGACGGAGACTTTACAAAATCGGGATTAACCCTATCAAAATATCCCGCCGTTGCTTGATGCATTCGTTGTGTCTCGGCCTTTTCATTCGCTTTTTTGTTTTTTGAAATATTCTTTTGAACGTCTTGTTCTATACTTTTATAATCTATTTCCAACCGTTTTGAAAGTTCTCTCATATAAACTTCACGCTCTGCGGAAGAATATACGTATGAGATAACCTTACATAATTCAGAACAAGCATCGATTTTTTCCTGAGGCACGGTTATATCATATTTAGACAGAACCTTGTCCATATTAAAATCAAACTTTGTAGAACTTACTTCTATCAACTTTCGGTATGAGTCCGCGCCGAAAGACTTGATAAATTCGTCGGGGTCTTTCGCCCCTTTCATTTTAAGAACTCTCACTTCAAGTCCGACTTCTTCAAGCATCTTCAAAGCTTTAGTAGCCGCTACTTGTCCTGGTTCATCGCTATCGTAAGAAATAAATATTTTTTTGGTGTATCGGCTCATAAGCCTTGCTTGCTCAGGTGTAATAGCCGTGCCAAGCGTGGCAACTGCATTTGAAAAACCTGCTGCATGCAACGCTATAGCGTCAAGATACCCTTCACAAAGAATCATGCTTTCAGCACAACTCTGGCGAGCGTAATTCAACGCAAATATATTTTTACTCTTTTTATACACCGGAGTATCCGAAGAGTTTTTATACTTCGGTTTGCTATCGTCCATAACTCTGCCGCCAAATGCTATAACGTTTCCGCTTACGTCTATTATCGGAAACATAACGCGGTTGCGGAACGAAGAAAATACCGAACCGTCACGTTCACTTTTCCCGCAAAGAAATCCAACGACAAGTTCTTCATCGGTATATCCTTTTGACCTCATATAACTGTAAAACATTTTTCCGTTCGAAGGAGCAAAACCTAAACCGAAATGCTTTATAGTTGCATTCGAAAGTCCGCGTTTCTTTTGCAAATATTCAAGCGCCGCAGACGAATCTGGATTTTTTTCAAACAACGATGCATGAAAAAACTTCGCAGCATCTTTATTCATTTGCAAAAGTTTCGACCTATCGTATCGTTTACCCTCGGCGTCTGTTGCACTTCTTTTTATCGTTATTCCTGCTCTTTTAGCAAGAAACTCAACAGCGTCCTCAAAATCCATATTTTCCGCTTTTTTTACAAAGGTGATCGCATTTCCGCCCGCTCCGCATCCAAAGCAGTAAAAACTACCATTTGACGGATAAACTGTAAACGACGGCGAGCGCTCACTGTGAAACGGACACAATCCTTTATAAACCGAAGCGGCGCGTTGCAAAGATACGTAAGACGATATAAGCGTATGGATATCGGTACGTCCCAGTATTTCTTCTATAACTGCGCGTTCTATCATGTATTATTACCCTGCCACACTTTCGGTATAAATATTTTTTCGTACAGTTCTATGGCGTATCTATCAGTCATACCCGAAACGAAATCGCACACAGAACGTTCTACGCCCTCAGATTCTATATTTTTATAGTAAAATTCGGGCATCTGCTCAGGTTTTTCTTTGAAATATTCAAACAAACTGATCAAAAGGCTCTGCGTTTTCTCTTCTTCCGCCTTTGCCGCAGAGTTGGTATACACGTTCTTATGAAGGAATGATTTCAACTCCATCATAGCGTCTCCGACTTCTTTGGTCATCTTTATCTCGCTTGAGTCTGTACTTGCAATTATCAAAGATGACACCAAAGTATTTATTCTGTCGCTGTGGTCACATCCTAAAACTCGCGATATCTCTTTGGGAATATCACCATTTGAAAGGATGCCAGCGCGGCAAGCATCGTCAATGTCGTGATTTATATAGGCAATTCTGTCGGCATATTTAACAACCACGCCTTCCAAAGTAGAAGCCATATTGTCTCCTGTGTGATTGAGTATACCGTCTCGCACTTCAAAAGTGAGATTCAATCCCTTTCCGTCATTTTCAAGAAAATCTACCACTCTCAAACTTTGCGCGTAATGCGTGAAGTTTTCGTCAAAGCATTTCTGCATTGCAATCTCGCCTGCATGGCCGAAAGGCGTGTGACCAAGGTCATGTCCGAGCGCAGCGGCTTCGCAAAGGTCCTCATTAAGATGCAAAGCGCGAGCAATTATTCGTGCAATTTGAGTAACTTCAAGCGTATGCGTCATTCTTGTTCTGTAATGCTCGTCTTTGGGACAGAAAAAAACCTGAGTTTTGTGCATCAATCTACGAAAAGACTTTGAATGAAGTATTCTGTCGCGGTCACGCTGAAATTCCGTTCTTATGTGGCAAACCTCATAAGGATACATTCTGCCTTTAGTATCAGAAGTTTTGAATGCGTATTTTGAGAGATACGCATCTTCTCTTTCAATAAATCGTTTGCAAATGTTTTCCAAATTGTTTCTCTCTTTATTTTGTATTTTTTTGCAAAGAATATACTTTTTGCCAAAAGTCAAATATAATATACGATTATTTTTTTAAGAATACTTTTATTTTCTTCATTATTCAACAAAAAATTTTAAATTTATTATTCCGCATCAAATCTTTCGCCGGTTTTCTCGATTTCGGCGCGTCCGTTGCAAAGTTCAATAAGTCCTTTCTCAAACCACTCGTTTTTCTCGTTTAAGATTATTGCCAAAAATTCTATCCTATCCGAGAAAACCGCATCTTCCATTCTGACGGAATTATCACCCGCCCAAGCGACTATTTTATTGTAATCCGAATAACTGCAATTTACTTTATAGACCGTATGCATGCGATACGTTACAACTTCGGCAGCCAAAAGTGCTTCTTTTGCCGCTTGCGTATACGCGCGGACGAGGCCGCCCGTGCCCAAAAGTATACCGCCAAAATATCTTGTAACAACGATAGCAACGTCGGTGCAACCAGACTTTCTTATAACATCAAGCACAGGAAGCCCTGCAGTACCTTGCGGCTCGTGATCGTCACTATATCTTGATAGCGAATTTTCCCTGACAACATACGCATATACGTTATGCTTTGCATCAGGATACTCACTTTTGATTTTTTTAACAAATGCAATCGCGTCTTCTTCGTTTGAAACAGGCATAGCATGTCCTATGAATTCCGATTTTCTTTCTTCAAATTCATATCTTGCAAAATGTTTTACAGTAGTATATTCTTTCATTATTCAACCCCTACCGTATATTTTTCATAAGTAGAAACTTTTGATTTTTCTATTATAACAGAAACCGATATTGCATCATCAAGATATTCTACCGTTTCAACGGTTGCATCATTGTACAATGAATTGAGTTTAGCACTTTCGGAATATGGAATTTTAAGGGAAAGTTTGAGTTTTCCTGACCTTACAACATTCTCTATTGTAGAAAGCAAAGCATCTATGCCTTCACCGCTTTTAGCGGATATAAAAACTGCATTTTCGTCAATACCCCTCGGCAGAATCTCACATCTGTCACATTTGTTATAAACGTAAATTATCGGTTTATCAATGGCTTCAAGTTCAGCGAGCAAAGTTTTTGTAACGCTCAACTGTTCTTCCCATTCGCTATCAGATGCATCTATAACTATCATCAGAATATCGGAATAAGCCGCCTCGTCCAAAGTAGACTTAAACGCTTTTATCAAATGGTGAGGGAGATTTCTTATCAAACCTACTGTGTCCGTAAGCAAAACCGTTTCTCCTTCAGGAAGAGACAATCTGCGTGTTGTAGGATCAAGGGTCGCGAAAAGTTTATCTTCTGCAATAACGCCCGCATTGGTAAGATAATTCAAAAG
>JAZOLR010000053.1:0-3361 GCA_045653255.1 Eubacteriales bacterium
GCTATAACTTTCTTTTTGCCCATATATTTTGCGAGCAATGCTTCACCCATACAGTGATTGAGTTTGTGTGCGCCTGAGTGGTTGAGGTCTTCGCGCTTTACGTAAAGTTGAACGTTCCCGAGGGAGTTCGAAAGACGTTCAAGGTATGAAATAGGGGTAGGTCTTCCCTGAAAGTCGCGGCGAATGGTGCGAAGTTCGGAAATGAACTTTGAAGACTTGCAGATTGTGAAGTATGCCTGCGTTATTTCTTCCATTGCCTTTTTGAGTTCGTCGGATACGTACGCTCCGCCGTATTTTCCGAAGTATCCTTTTTCATTCGGATAATTCTTAAAGTAAGTATCGAAATCAATTCCGTTGAAAATCATTTTATTTCCTCCTTGGCAGAATATTCTGCCGTGTAAATTTAACTTTTATAGCGGTTTTTTGCTTATTTGAGAATACTGTCTTGGATATTCCTTTTTCGTATTCCCTATTTTTTCTACAACGGCGAGTACGCGCTCTTGCGTTTCTTCTCCGTCTGTAAGGATTGTTTTTTCGGTTTTCTTTACCCTGCCTGAAAGGATTTTTATCGCGTTTTGCGAAGCGGAAAGTTCTTCTTCTCCGTTTCGTCCTTTCATTGCGACGAATGCGCCGCCAACTTTTACCATAGGTATACAAAGTTCGCAAAGCACGGGGAGATTCGCAACTGCGCGCGCAGTGGAGTAATCATACTTTTCGCGAAGGGTGTTTTCTTTTCCCGCTTTCGCTGCGTCTTCTGCGCGGGCGCAAACGGCGTTTATGCCAAGGCAGAGTTCATCTGACACGGCTTTCACGTAATTCACTCTTTTCGCTGTCGAGTCAAGTGCGGTGATTGAAAGGTCGGGGCGGCAGATAGCCAAAGGCACGGACGGAAATCCTGCGCCGCATCCTACGTCAATGACGCTCGCGCCCACGGAAAACTCACGGGCGTATATAAGACTGTCGGCAAAATGCAGAAGTATTATTTTTTTCGGTTCTGTTATCGACGTGAGGTTGTATTTTTCGTTTTCACGAAGCATTATCTCTGTAAAGGCATAGAACCTTTCTGCCTTTTCGTCGTTTAAAAGATTATCTATATTATTCAGCGCGAAGACGCGCCAAAGTTCAAAAAGGAATTCTTTTTTATTCAATTCTGCCATTATAAAACTCCTTTTCTCTTGTTTCTTCAGGGTAATAAAGTAAGTATATCACAAATGAGCGAAAAATGCAAATATTTTTTACAATATTTTTATGTTTTTTCTTCTATAAATAATTATTTTTTTAACAATTGCGTATTGACTACAAGAGCAAAATGTGGTATACTGTCTATGTATGAAAACATTTATTAAAAAGGAGATAAATCCAAATGTACAACAAGAAAACCATTGAGGATATTGAAGTATCCGGCAAAAAAGTTCTCGCTCGTTGCGACTTCAACGTACCGCTTAAAGACGGCGTTATCACAAGTGATAAGAGAATCGTAGAGGCACTTCCTACAATCAAGTACCTCACATCCAAGGGCGCAAGAGTTATTCTCTGCTCTCACATGGGCAAGCCTCACAACATTTTCACCGAAGGTTTCGGTCTTACAAAGAAAGAAAAGAAAGCCATCGAGAAACTTCCCGTAGAAGAACAGGCACAGGCTAAGGCTGACGCACTCAAGAAGGCTGAAAAGGATATTACAAAGTTCACACTCAAGCCCGTTGCAGACAAACTCAACGAACTCGGTGTTAAGACTGTATTCGCTAACGATATCGTAGGCGAAGACGCAAAGGCTAAGATCGCTGCTATGAAAGACGGCGACGTAGTTCTTCTTGAAAACGTTCGTTTCGACGCAAGAGAAGAAAAGAACGACCCCGAATTTGCAAAGGAACTCGCTTCCCTCGCTGACGTTTACGTAAACGATGCATTCGGTACTGCTCACCGCGCACACGCTACTACCGCAGGTGTTGCAGATTATCTCCCTGCAGTTTGCGGCTACCTTATTCAGAAAGAAATCGGCATCATGGGTAAGGCACTTGCAGATCCTGCTCGTCCCTTCGTTGCTATTCTCGGCGGCGCGAAGATTGCAGACACACTCAACGTTATTGAAAACCTTCTTACAAAGGTTGATACCCTTATCATCGGCGGCGGTATGGCTTACACATTCCTCGCTGCAAAGGGTTACGGTATCGGTACTTCTCTTCTTGACTCCGAGAAGATCGACTACTGCAAGAGCATGATGGAAAAGGCTGAAAAGAACGGCGTTAAACTTCTTTTGCCTATTGATACAGTTATCACAGCAGATTTCCCGAACCCCATTGATGCAGAGATTGAAACAGAGGTTGTTCCCTCTTCTGAAATTCCTGCAGACAAGATGGGTCTTGATATAGGTCCTAAGACTCAGGCTCTCTTCGCAGAGGCTGCAAAGACTGCTTCTACTGTTGTATGGAACGGTCCTATGGGCGTATTCGAAAACCCCATTCTCGCAAAGGGTACTATCGCAGTTGCACAGGCTCTTGCTGATTCTTCCGCTATCACAATCGTTGGCGGCGGTGACTCTGCAGCGGCTTGCGAACAACTCGGTTTCGCAGACAGAATCACTCACATCTCTACAGGTGGCGGTGCTTCTCTTGAATTCCTCGAAGGAAAACAACTTCCCGGTGTTGCTTGCCTTCTTAACAAATAATTGAGCGAGGCGAAAAAGATGAGAAAGACTGTAATTGCAGGTAACTGGAAAATGAATATGACTCCCGCGAAAGCGAAGGAGTTCATCACCGCGCTCGCACCTATGGTTGCTGGCAAGGATAAGTGCGACATCGTACTTTGCGTTCCTTTCGTTGACATCGCAGTTGCGCTTGAAGCGGCAAAGGGCACAAACATCAAAATAGGCGCACAGAACGTACACTTCAAAGAAAGCGGCGCGTACACGGGCGAAGTATCCGCAGAAATGCTCCGCGAAATCGGAACAGAGTACGTTATCATCGGTCATAGCGAACGCCGTCAGTACTTCGCTGAAACTGACGTTACCGTTAACGGCAGAACCAAAGCAGGTCTCGCAAACGGTCTCAAGGTTATTCTCTGCGTTGGTGAAACTCTCACCGAACGTGAACAGGGCATTACTTACGAAACTGTTGCAAGACAGACCAAGGTTGCTCTTCTCGGCGTTTCCGCTGAAGATCTTAAGAACGTTATCATCGCATACGAACCCGTTTGGGCTATCGGTACCGGTGTTACCGCTACCTCCGCTCAGGCTGAAGAAGTTTGCGCACAGATCCGCGGCGTGATCGCTGACCTTTACGGCGCAGAAGCTGCTGACGGTATCACCATTCAGTACGGTGGTTCTATGAACGCTAAGAATGCAGCTGAACTCCTTTCCATGGAA
>JAZOLR010000054.1:0-7233 GCA_045653255.1 Eubacteriales bacterium
TTTCGTTCTTTGCAACGAAGTATGTCTCGGAGTTAACCTCGAACATTGCTGTTACGTTGCCTTCTGTGAGGATATCAACGATACCCTCTGCAGCGATTCTGCTTGCCTTCTTTGCGGTCGCTGCCATACCCTTCTCGCGAAGTACCTTGATAGCCTCGTCAAAGTTACCGTCAGCGGCAACAAGCGCATTTTTACAGTCCATCATACCGCAACCGGTCTGTCTTCTGAGTTCGGCTACGTCTTTTGCTGTGAATGCCATATCTTTAATTCTCCTTTGAAATTTTAATCTTTATAAAGGAAGATTATTGCCGAATTACTCAGCGTCTTCCTCAGCAGTTTCGGTTGCTTCTTCTGCGGGTGCTTCTACGTCTGTGAGTTGTTCGCCGCCTCTGCCTTCGATAACTGCGTCAGCGATAGCGCCGCCGATGAGTTTGATAGCACGGATAGCGTCGTCGTTACCGGGGATAACATAGTCTGCATCGTCAGGATCGCAGTTAGTATCAACTATTGCGATTACGGGAATACCGAGTTTCTTTGCTTCGAGAACTGCGATTCTTTCCTTGCGTGTGTCAACTACGAAGAGCGCGGAAGGAAGAGTTTCCATTTCCTTGATACCACCGTAGTTCTTGTCGAGATCTTCCATCTCTTTTACGAGTTTTGCAACTTCTTTCTTGGGAAGAAGGTTGAAAGTTCCGTCTGCTTCCATTCTCTGAAGTTCCTTAAGACGGTTGATGCTGTTTCTGATTGTCTTGAAGTTTGTGAGCATTCCGCCGGGCCAACGTACGTTTACATAGTACATACCGCACTTCTGTGCTTCTTCCTTGATGGATTCAGCAGCCTGCTTCTTTGTACCTACGAAAAGTACAGAGCCGCCTTCCTCGGATATGTTGCGAACGAATGTGTAAGCCTCCTCAAACTTTTTAACGGTCTTCTGAAGGTCGATGATGTGGATACCGTTTCTCTGTGTGAAGATGTATTCAGACATCTTAGGGTTCCACTTCTTTGTGGGGTGTCCAAAGTGAACACCTGCTTCAAGCAACTGCTTGATTGATACTACGAACATTTTAATGTTCCTCCTTATTTGGTTTTTCCGCCACAATGCGATACAGTACCGCTACCATACGAAGTATAGCACCGACGGTACACACACATTATGTGAGATTTAGTTCTGCTTTTCGCAGACCAATTTATTATACTACAAGTTATTTTAAAATGCAAGTTTTTTCTTTCTCGTTAACACAAAATTTACAATTCAATTTTTGTCAACATTTATCCTTTTTGCATTTTGGTTCGGGAATTCTGCCTTCCGCATCTACTATTATGACGTCTTCGCCTATTTTCACTATCTTTTCCCACGGGATTATTATATCCTCGCATTTCTTGAATGACATAAATCCCCCATCGTCACGCACGACGATAGCGGTTATTTTTCCGTCGCAAACGTCAAATATCACCTCGCAGACGTGTCCTATTATTCTTCCGTCGCAGGAATTGACGACGGCTTTTTCTCTGAAGTTTTCAGTATTGCAGTCTTTCACGCATTTTCCCCTTTCTTTTTATACCCGAAAAACGCAAAACAAAGTCGGTCTTTGCGGGTATTATTCATTTTATTTGTATTTTTTCTGAATATTACCTGAATTTTTAAAAAACTCGTTGCGGACTTGCAATTTATGTGATAGAATATAGGCAGTAATTTATTTTGCGAGGAATTTTTAATGGTTTTATCTGACAACGCAAAGAAAAATAAAATTTTAGCGTTTGCGATTTTTTTGCTTATTTTAAACGGACTTATAGTTGGAGTATATCCGCTTATCACTTTATCTCTGGACTACTCTCCTCTGTTTACTTATATTTTGGGTTGCGTTGGCTCTTTTTTCGCATCTATGCTTCACGTGCTCGCATTTGCGTTTTGCATAATCGAGCAGAGAAGAAATTCATATAGGACGGCTACTATTTACGCATTATTGTACTTTTCATTTGCTTTTTTGCGTTTGTTTTCTCTTGCGGTCATTGAATACTCGTATATGCTTGACATAAAAGAGATGTGGGTGACTATTTTGCTCACGGCGGTGTTTGACGCACTTATTGAAGTTGCATTTGCTTCGCTTTCTGTTATCGCTTGTGCATTCGCCTTGAAAACAAAAAAGGCTCACGAACTCGACGGCGCGGGAAAAATCGCTTTCTGCAGTATTGTCGGCGCACTCGTGTTTTTCTTAATATCTATTACCGAATTGACGGTCAACGTAGTGGATTTTGTAAGAAACGAGGCACTCGGAATAGTTTACACTTCGGAAGTCTACAGTATTATACTTGATTATGCGAATTTGCTTTTCGTTTTACTTATTTCCGTGTTTTTCGCTTCATTTATTCAAAGACATCTGGAAAAATAATATTGTTTTATAAAAGACACAGTAGGGGGCATTATGGTAACTACCGTTGCGCTTGACCTTGACGGCACGATAAGCGCGGGCAAATCAAAAATTGAAGAAAAAAACAAAGAATTGCTTCTATCTCTTTTAAAAAGATACCGTGTCGTAATTGTGGGCGCGGGGTATTTTGAAAGAATTTTGACGCAGACGGACTTTCTGCCCGTTGACGTTATCGGCAACTACGGTATGCAATACGCAGAGTATTCAAAAGAAGAAAAAAGACACATTCTTCTAAAAGACGATATATGCGAAATTGACCGCGACGGTATACGAAAAAAGGCAAACGAAGTGGCAAAGCGGTTTTCGCTTGACAAAATCGACGGTGACATTCTGCATTTTCATCCGTCGGGTTGCTTTTCTCTTGCACTCATCGGCACGAATGCGAAAAAAGAGGACAAGTTGAATTTTGACCCAGACAGAAAGAAACGCAGAGAAATGTATCCTTTCGTTTCTGCGCTTTTCCCCGAATACACGGTGTTTATCGGCGGAAACACTTCGCTTGATATGGCGCCGAAGCGTTATAGCAAGTATCGTGCTTTGTGCGACTACTGCGAGTGGCACAAGATACCGCACGAGAATATTATATTCTGCGGTGACGACTTCGGGCAATACGGCAACGACGAGTCGGTATACAACTCGGATATTCGTTTTATTGAGATAGACGACTACCGCAATCTCGAAAAGAAACTTGAATTTTTACTGAAATAAATTTAAAACAACTTTTTCGAAAGGAAAACAAAAATGATAGAAAAAGATATTTTTGACGCAAAGAAATCCGAATACAAACTTTGGGAAGATGACGAAAACTCAATTCTCATTCACTACTATCCCGCAAAAGAGAAAAAGAGCGATGCCGCGATAGTTATTTTCCCCGGCGGTGGTTATGTCGGGAGAGCAGCACACGAGGGTGTTGGCTACGCAGAGCATTTTATGGAGTTGGGGGTTGATTCTTTCGTTGTTGACTACCGTGTTACTCCCAACTTTTTCCCTCTTCCTTTGCTTGATGCGAGAAGAGCGGTAAGATTTATAAGATATTACGCGGAGAAATTCGGCATTGATAAAAACAAAATTGCTATTATGGGCTCGTCTGCGGGCGGTCATCTCTCCGCTATGGCGGCAACTTACAGAGAAAAAATTGACGGCGAGGATGTTGACGAGATAGACAACGAGTGCTACCTTGCAAACGCGCAGATTCTCTGCTACCCTGTTATAAGCACGGTCGACAGCAGTATCTACCATGAGGGCAGTGTGAAGAATCTGCTCGGCGAGGACAATCTTGCATTCGCACCCAACGTTTCGCCCGAATTGATTGCCGACGAAAATACACCTATGGCATTTATTTGGCACACCGCAAACGATAATGCGGTAAACGTAATAAACAGTTACAAATATGCAACGCAACTCCGTCTCAAAGAAGTATCGGTTGAAATGCATATATTCCCCGACGGAGCGCACGGTCTCGGTCTTGCAAAAGACAAACCCGACACCGTAGGTCAATGGGTTCCTCTTATGGACAATTGGTTCAAGGCTAAAAATTGGATTTAATTTTGACGCATTTGCAAACAAAAGTTTACAATACATAAAAAGCGAGGAGTTTCAAAACTCCTCGCTTTTTGTTTGCAGATGTGATATTATCGCTATTTTCACTTCTTTTCCACTATAAAGAAATAAGGCGACGTAGGTGAATTTACTATTTGGAAGCGCGAGACACAAATTTTGCGGCGGTCGAGGGTGGCAAAATAGTCTGCGAGCATTTTGCCTTCGAGGTCGCCTTCTTCGTGTCCCGGATAAATTGCTATCATAAGTATTCCGTCGGGGGAAAGCAAGTCTATTGCCGCTTCTACTGCGGGCATTGTTGTCACGCGCATTGTCGTGACGTTTTTCTTTCCGCTTCTCGGCAGGTAGCCAAGGTTGAACATTCCTGCTTTTATAGGCTCTTTCACGTAGTCTTTTACAAGGTGGTGAGAGGCGCATATAAGGGTATAGTTTTCGGGTCTGCCGAGGTCTTGCAAGTGCGCTCGGGTAGAAGTGAGCGCTTCTTCTTGAATGTCAAACGCAAAGACTTTTCCCTCTTCTCCTACACTTTCGGAAAGGAATGCGGTATCGTTTCCGTTTCCCATTGTGAAATCGACTGCGGTATCGCCTTTTTGCAAATGTCTCAATATAAAATACTTTTGAAGTTCAAGTAAATCTACCATATTTCCGTACCGTTTTTGTTCTGTCATTTTTTCTGCTCTAAACTCAATCTCGCCTCAACGTAGGCGGTGTAATTTGTTTTGTATATAACGTATCCCATTCTTGCGCCCGAAGGCTTTTTCACGTTTTTTACGCGGGTGTAGTCAACGGCAACGGGCGAGCCGTTTGCTTTCGAGTAATACGCGGCTATCTCTGCCGCCTGCGTGTAATCCTTTTCGCTCGGTTCTTCTCCGTCGCAAAGGAGAATTACGTGAGAGCCGGGCACACCTTTTGCGTGAAACCAAAGGTCGCCTTTCGATGCCACGCGGAAAGTGAGGAGTTCGTTTTGTATGTTATTTCTGCCGCAGAGAATTTTATATCCCGTGTCGCTTTCAAACTCCATAGGGCGCGACTTTATCTGCTTCGGCGGTGTGTAGGTTTTTAGTCTGCTTCCGTAACCCGAATTGTAAAGTTCGCTGCGTATTTCCACAAGGTCTTCTTCGCTTTCTGCCCTTTCAAGAAATGCGTGAACGCTTTCTATATAGCGAAGTTCCGCCTCGGCTTCCGAAATGAGAGTAACGAGATGCTCTGCCGCGCTTTTTGCTTTGTTGTAGTATTTATACAAACGTTGTGCGTTTTGCGAGGGAGATAATCTTTCGTCAAGTTCAAGTTCCACTTCTTTCGGCGGATCGCAGGTGTAATCTGTCGCGGAGAAGGATTTCATACCGCGTTTTAGTAAATAAATGTTTGCAGTTATGAGGTCTGCTTTGCGCTTGTATTCTTCGCCTTTTTCACATTCTGCGAGTTCTTCGCGGCGGACGGCGAGTTTTCTTTCAAGTCTGCTTTCGGCATTCGTGAGCAAGCGGAGTATGTCCGACGCGCGTTGCTTTATTCTTTCTGCGCGGTCACGCTCACCGAAAAATCTGTCAAGAAGCGATGCAAAATCGGGCATTGTTTCGGTTTTTGCACTATCGCCGTAGAATGAAGTTTCCATAAAGGAATAGTCTTTCGGCAGACCGTTTTTGTCTAATACTATTGTCGGGGTGTAGGTATTGTTTTTCAAAATTTCCATCACGCGTTCAAACTCGGTGTAGAGTTTTTCTGCGTTTACGTCACAAACAAGGCTATCGCAGTCACCGCTTGCGCGAAAGGAAATTTCTGCGGCGGTCTGTGTGGATATACCGAGGTAAAGCGAGGTTATAAATTTTGCAACGGTGCGCTCACGCGGAAATTCCGCCAACTTCTGCATAAATGCGTCTTTCGTTTCTTTTAGCGGATTTTCTTTCTCTTGCGGGGGCGGAAGTTCATACTTCATTCCGGGCAAGACCTGACGCAATCGGCTTGTGGTAAAGTCGATTATATGCATAGCGGAAATTATCTTCTCGTCTTCCGAAAGAAAAATGAGGTTACTGTATTTTCCCATAACTTCGGCTATTATATATCTTTTTACCTCATAACCCATTTCGTCGTAGCAATCAAACGAAAGTTTCGCCACGCGTTCAAATCCTATTTGCTCGGCAGATACAAGTCGTGCGCCAGCAAGATGCTTACGAAGAAGCATACAAAACATAGGTGCGCTCTGCGGATTTTCCTTTGATATATCGGAAAGTGAAATTCTCGGAGAATTAGAGCCTGCGTTTATGCAAAGTCTGCGGCTTTTTTTATATTTTTGGCTATGGATAAGCAAATCTATCTCGTCTCTGACGGGTTGATACACTTTTTCTATTCGTGCGCCGTCGCCTACGAAATCGTTTATTTCGTGAAGTATAGCGCAGAGCATACCTGCATCAAACATAACTCTTTCTCCTTTCTTTTTTAATCTTGTTTTAAGGGAAAATTCCTGCCGAAGCAGGAATTTGTATTGTATTCTGTCCTCTACGCTATTCACTGTAAAATAAATAGCACCCGTTGTGCAAGTTTTCGCTACGCGGTAAAACGCCGCAGATTTGGTGGGATATTGACGTTCGCGACTCGACGCTGTATTTCATACTGCGAGAGGCGAGAACGGAAAATAGCACCCAAAGATGCAAGTTTTATTTGAGGAAGCCGTTTACTATCTGTTCCTCCGCCTCTTCTTCGGA
The DNA here is from genome assembly GCA_045653255.1 of Eubacteriales bacterium. Taxonomy (GTDB): domain Bacteria; phylum Bacillota; class Clostridia; order Oscillospirales; family CAG-272; genus UBA1740. The sequence continues at coordinate 6,686 of JAZOLR010000054.1, forward strand.
AAGTCCAAGCGTCATAAGTTTCGTAAGTTGCTCGCCTGCAATCTTTCCTATTGCCGCTTCGTGAATGAGAGATGCGTCAATGTTGTTTGCGGTAACTTCGGGGATTGCGCTTACTGATGCGTTATCCATAATTATGGCATCGCATTCGGTGTGTCCTGAACATTTATTGTTTCCGTTTATGCGAGAGAAGAAAATCTGTCTTGAATCGTCTCTTGCAACCGAGCGAGAGATGACGTTTGCAGAAGAATTTTCTCCGTTCAGGTCTACTGTGAAGTCGGTTTTCGCCGTTTGTTTTCCGTGTGTCATAAGTTTTTCGCGAATGACGAGGGTTGAATTTTCGGCAAGGGTTGCTTTCGTTTTTCTGTCGGTCGAGTTGATGCCCTTTATCTGAAGGGTATCCATTTCCATATACGCGCCGTCGGAAAGTTCAATTATCGTCGTGGGGTTCATTATATTTTCGCCGTTTCCGTCGCCTGCGCCGTAGTGTTTTTCTATATATTTGACTTTTGAATTTTTGCCTACGTAGAATGCGTGAATACCGTCATGGC
>JAZOLR010000055.1:0-5664 GCA_045653255.1 Eubacteriales bacterium
GTGAAAAAGAGCAGTTTCATGTGCTCCCACGTGGATTCGTTCACCGCCGAAAACGGCGCAACCCATATAGCGCCGTCGAGCCAATCGTATAAAAAGTGCAGTAAAGTTCCGCAAAACACCGAAAAAGCAAATCCGAAAAACTGCCATAAGCAAATAGAGCGTTTCATTTTTTCACCTCGTTTTTTTATTCAGTTATAGAATATTCACTTATTGAAAGAAATATGCCGCGCGGATTTATTATTGAAAAACTTGCGCCGATATGTTATACTGAATGCAGTAAATTCCGCAAAACTTTTAAGGGAAAATTAAAATGAAAAACAAATATTTGAATCTGTCGAAAATTGAATTCGTTGTCACAGACGCCTGCACAGGCAAGTGTAAGCACTGCTCGGAAGGTGAGCATAATTTGTGCGGAGTGAGCATAAACGCAGAGAAAGCCGCCGACACAGTAAAGAAAATTTGTGCCCTTTACGATGTGAAAACGGTTATGGCATTCGGCGGAGAGCCGCTTTTGTATCCGTCTTCCGTATATGCGATTATGACCGCGGCAAAAGAGATGAATATAGAAAAACGGCAAGTAATCACAAACGGCTACTTCTCAAACAACAAGGCGAAAATCAAAGAAGTGGCAGAGAAACTCTCAGAATGCGGAGTGAACGATTTGTTGCTTTCGGTTGATGCATTTCACGCGGAGACGATTCCTTTGTCGGTTGTAAAAGAGTTTGCAAAAGCGGTGAAAAACTGTAAAATCCCCATGCGTTTGCAACCCGCGTGGCTTGTCAGTAGGGAAGACGAAAACCCCTATAACGAAAAGACGAAAGAAGTATTGAAAGAGTTTGAAGAAATGCAAATCCCCGTGGGCGACGGCAATATCGTTTTCCCCGAAGGAAATGCGAAAAAATACCTCGCGCAGTATTTCACCGACACCGCACCCGAAAATCCCTACGCAGAAGATAGAGAAAACGTCACTTGCGTGTCGGTTTCCGCAAACGGCGATACCCTCGACGGAAATATCTACAAGACCGACATTCTGGGTATTATAAAAAACTACAAACCGTAAAAAGAAACGAAAAATATGAAAAAAGTAATTGTTATAGGTTGCCCAGGCAGCGGAAAAAGCACTTTTTCGCGCGTATTGAGTGAAAAGACCTCACTTGCCCTCTATCACCTTGATATGATGTATTGGAATTCGGACAAAACCACAGTAGAAAAAAGCGTTTTCCTTGACCGTTTGAATGAGGTATTGCAAAAAGACGAATGGATAATTGACGGAAACTACGCGTCAACGATGGAAATTCGCCTCTCTCTTTGCGATACGGTTATTTTCCTCGACTACGAAACCGAAGTCTGCATAGAAGGAATAAAAAACCGCCGCGGAAAAGCGCGAAGCGACATACCGTGGATAGAAACGGAAACGGACGAAGAATTTATCGCCTTTGTGAAAAACTACAACGAAACACAAAGACCGCAAGTAATAACCCTGCTCGAAAAATATAAATCCAAAAGCCAAATAATCTTCAAAACGAGAAAAGAAGCAGACGAATTCCTCGCTCGCTTATAAAAAACGCGCACAAAGTAAACAAAACTTTGCAAAATGACAAGTGAGAGAGTTTGCTCCGGTGCGAAATCACTTGACACACGCGCGTAAATACAATATAATATACGTACGTGATATATCAACAAGACAATTTGATTTACATAAGGAGAATTGAAATGAAATTCAAATCGCACAGTTTAATGTTTTTGCTTATTATAGCGGTTTTGTGCATCTCGCTTATCGCTTGCAATAATGGCGACGGAAATGCCGACGAGACCACAAAAGCGCCCGTCACAACTACGGAATTGCCCACTTATCAAACAACCACAGAAGCCCCCGCAACGACTACAAAAGCGCCCGTGACGACCACAGAAACACCGAAAGATGCGAAAAATCCCTACGCGACAGGTGACCACACGGGTTACACCGTGCCCGACAACCACACGGCGATAGGCGAGGGCTACGGAGTAAAGCCCGGACGCGTCGTTTGGGCATGGGACCCCGAATGCTACGATTGGAACGGTAAGGGTTATTGGTGGACTTCGTCAAACTTCGACCTTGACCGCATTGCAACCATGATGACAAGTTCAGTTGCCGCACTCGCAGGAAAAGACACGGCAAAAGAAGGCTGGGATGCAATCTTCCGCTACCACAACCAAAACAAGAGAGGTCTTGAAAATCAAGGCTACACGAAAGGCGAAAAAATCGCTATAAAAGTCAATATGAACGGTACGCAAGGCTCGTCTAACGGAATGGTAAAGGGAAGTTTCTCATCTCCTGCCGCTATCCGCGCATTGCTTTTGACACTTGTAAACGACGTAGGAGTTTCCCCTTCTGATATCACAGTTTACGACGGCTCGCGCCTTATCCCCACTTACCTTATCGAAATGTGCAGCGAAGGTGTGCTCAACGGTGTCAAATTCGAGTGGAATGACTCTACCGGCGCAAACGACGTTGTAATGGACAAAAACGCGCCTGTCGTATGGAGCGAAGACTTCGAGGGTGAACAGAGTTATCTTCCCACTTGCTTGTCTCAGGCTACCTATCTTATCAACTTCTGCACCGTAAAAGGACACGATCTCGCAGGAGTTACCCTTACCGCAAAGAACCACTTCGGTACTATTCTCAACTCCGACAGAGAATATCCGCCTCAGGCGGCAAATATCCACCAGTTTGCGACCGCGCACGCTTTCTATTGGAAAGACGGCTGGGACTGGAAACAAAGACCTATGAACACCTATACCATTTTGACAGACTTCTTTGCAAACCGCGCAATAGGCGGCAAGACCGTTCTCAATATAGGTGAAATGATAGTTACCTCACTCACGCAGGGAAGTAACGTAAACACAAACGCAAAATTCAAGCAAGCACCCTTCAATAACGATTGGCCCTCCAGTATCCTTATGAGCCAAGACCCCGTTGCTCTTGACTCGGTTGCTTACGACTTCTTACACGCAGAGCCTGCCTTCACAACGGCGCAGACCTACTACAAAGGTGAAAAGTCCACGGCGCAGAATTACATACACGAGGCAGCCCTTGCGGACAATCCCCCCTCTGGCACGTACTACAAGGACGGCGCAGGTGAACTTATCACCTCCTCTCTTGGCGTACACGAGCATTGGAACAACGTAAAAGATAAACAGTATAGCCGCAATCTCGGAAAGGACGAAGGTATAGAACTTTACAAACTCACCTTCGGCAAGTAAGTTTATGAACGCATTCTTTGAATGGGTTGAAGGATATATCATTCTGCCGCTAAAAGACCCATATCTTCGCGCGGCGCTCTTGCGTGATTTGCCCTCGCAGATATTCGACACCTTTTTCGGATATATTTTTCAACTGTTTCCCTACGTTATCCTCGGCTCACTTCTCGGTGAACTTTTGAAGTTTACCTCTTGGACGAAACTTATCTACCGTTTCACAAGCAAAAGACGGTTTCTTACTATCGTTTTCGCTGACGTCTTGGGCATACTTTCACCGCTATGCACGTACGGTACAGTCCCCGTGCTTATCACCCTCTACGGCGGCGGTGTCGGACTTGGCCCGCTCATTTCCTTTCTTGCCGCATCGTCAATGATGAATCCGCAGTTGTTTATAATGACTGTCGGAGGTCTTGGCTGGGAAATAGCACTTTTGCGTCTTCTCTCGGTATTTATCTTCTCTTTCCTTTGCGGAGTCTTGACTTTGCTATTGCCCGAAAAATTCGTCATTCGCCGCAAACTCCTCGTTGAAGAAAAAAACGAAGAAGCAATCCTTAATCGCAAAAAAGAGCCATTTACCTTTAAAAAATATTCGCACGACGTCGCGCACAATCTCCTCTTCGTCGGGAAAATGATGCTCATCGGTATATCTATCGCGACCGTGGTAGACTTGCTTCCCATAGCGTCGTATTTTTCCGAGGTCGACACGTCTTCCCCCGTCGGCATAATAATAGCCGCGATAGCGGGTATACCGATGTATGCTTGCGGCGGCGGTACAATCCCTATGCTTGCGTCGCTTCTTTCGCAGGGGCTTTCTCGCGGAAGTGCAATAGCCTTTATGACGGCAGGCCCTGCCACGCGCGTGACCTCGCTCGCCGCAATAGCGACTATCTTCCGTTGGGGATTTCTTCTTTGCTACGTCGCCGTGCTTATCGTATTCTCCGTCGCAATGGGAATTCTCGTCGGCTGATATGCCGCAAAAAAATATAAGGAAAACAAAATGAAAAAAAGAAAAGTCACCGTCGTGCCATACGATAAAGAGTGGGCGCAGGATTTTGAAAAAATCAAAGCCGAAATAGAAACCGTGCTTTGCGACCTCGCAGTCAGAATAGAGCACGTCGGAAGTACGTCGGTCGTCGGAATGTCGGCGAAGCCCTGCATTGATGTAGACGTGGTAATAAAGGATTATTCCGTCTTTCCCCACGTAGTGCAAAAATTGGCAAAGATAGGCTATCTTCACGAGGGCGACCTCGGGATAAAAGATAGGGAAGCGTTTGCCTACACAGACAAACCCCACCTGAAACCCCACCACCTTTACGTGTGCCCACAGAATTCGCAAGAATTGCACCGCCACGTGACTTTTAGAAACTTTCTTCGCGGCAATATATCCGCCGTGAAAGAATATAGCGCAGTAAAAGAAAAAGCCGCCGCGCTATACCCCGACGATATTGACAAATATATCGAATATAAATCCCCCTGCATAGAAAAACTCTACCGCGAATGCGGTCTTGAAAAATAAACAGAACTTTTTGCAAGACTTGAATAAAAAAAGGAGGACACCGTATGATAAAAATTGCTATATGCGACGATGAAAAAAAGATACTCGACGAGTTAGCAGACTATATAAACGGCTATGCAAAAGTGAAAAGCAACCGTCAATTCGGTGTGTTTCGTTTTGAGTCTGCCCATTCGCTTTTAAGCGCATTGGAGGGCGGAAATACCTTTGATATTTTCGTGCTTGACGTATACGTCGGCGATGAAATGGGGACTACACTCGCGAGAAATATCCGCAAGATTGGGATTGAAAGCCCCATTATTTTCGCAACTACTTCGATTGAACACGCCCCCGAAAGTTACGAAACGGGGACGCTCCGCTATCTTATAAAGCCAATAAATCAGAAAAAGTTTTACGAGGCTATAGACGCGGCTTTGCTTCAACTTGAAAAAACGAAAGAGCGTTTTTTGAAATTCAAGACGGAAAACGGAATTGAAAGTGTGAACGCAAACAGTATCACCCACTCGGAAGCGCACGACCACTATCAGTATCTCTGCCAAAACGGTGGTAATCGGATAAAAGTGAGAATGACCGTGACCGAGTTGTATGCAATCTTGACAAAACACGACGGTTTTGTCCGTGTTGGCAGCGCGTATATCGTCAATCTCCGCTATGTCAAAAACATATCCAGAACGGAAGTTCTTTTATATAACAATATCCGCATTCAAATTCCAAGAGGCAAATATACAGAAATCAAGGACGCTTTTTGGAACTTTCAATGCGAAGGTCAGGAGGACTGACGGCTATGACAGGAACTATCGTTGAGTTTATACTTTTACTTATCGCCCATGCTGCTGCCGGCATCTATTCCTCTACTCTTAAATACAGCAAAAAGATTACTTATATCGTATGGGGCACTTGGGTAGTCCTTC
>JAZOLR010000056.1:0-8015 GCA_045653255.1 Eubacteriales bacterium
AATTTTGACAAAACTATACTGTTTTTTATTTATTGCGTATAAGAAAAGAAAAAATTCGCACTTTTTGACGGTATGACGAAAAACCACCGTCCTTTGCGGTTTGCCGCAGGGGACGGTGGTTGGTTTTACATTTTGATATTATTCGGCGAAACTTGACACTTCTGTTAGCGTGAACTTATAAAGCGGATCGCCTATTGAATAACCGTGAATAGAGTTGTGTCGGAACGTGATACTCTTTTCTGACTTTTTAATTTTGCTTATATAATTTCAGACGAAATTACCTTTCCGTCCTTCCACTCGCAGGATACCTTCTTGCCGCTGCGTGCGCGGAAATTCTTGAACGAGCCGTTTTTCCATTCCTTCGGCAATGCGGGGAGAAGTTCGATTTCTTTTCCTTGGCTTTGCAAAAGCATCTCCGCAATAGCGGCGCATCCGCCGAAGTTTCCGTCTATCTGGAAGGGGGGATGATTGTCAAAAAGGTTGGGAAGGGTTGACTTCGTGAGAAGAAGCGAGAGGTGATTTCTCGCATTTTCGCCGTCGTGAAGTCTTGCGTAGAAGTTGATAATCCACGCGCGGCTCCAACCCGTGTGACCGCCGCCGTTTGAAAGTCTGCGCGCGACCGTCTTTTTCGCCGCTTCGTAAAGGTCGGGAGTTTCCCCCTTTGTAATCTGGCAAGAGGGGTAGAGTGCGTACAAGTGCGAGATGTGTCTGTGGCCCGGGTCGTATTCTTCATATTCTTCGCGCCACTCTTTTACTGTTCCGTTACTTGCAATTTCTATCGGCGGTATGTGTTTTTCAGTATCTCTGACAGCGGAAAGGAATTCTTCGTCACACTCGCCTGCAATGATTGCATATTTGAGAATAGACGAGAAGAGGTCGTGCAATATTTCACAGTCCATAGAAGGCCCTGCGCAGAGAGTTGTTCTTATTTTCGATACAGGATCTATGAAATAGTTTTCGGGGGAGTTTGACGGACACGTCACAAGATAATTCGTGCGAGGGTCTACTGTCAGGAAGTCAAGGAAGAATTCCGCCGAGCCTCGTATAACGTGCCAATATTTTTTGAGTATGCTTTCGTCGAGTGTGAAGCGGTAATGCTCGAATATGTGCATACAGCACCAAGCCCCCGCCGTAACGAATGCGCCCCAGGTCGGTGCTTCACCCGGTGACGTGAATCCCCACGGCGTAGTTATCGTATGCGCTACCCAACCGCGACAGCCGTACATTGTCTTTGCGGTTTTCTTTCCGTGTTCAGAAAGAAATTCTATGTAGCGGAAGAATACGTCTGCACAGTCGCCAAGACCGAGAATTTCAGACGGCCAATAGTTCATTTGTATGTTTATATTGATATGATAGTCGCAACTCCACGGCGGAGTGTTGTCCTTGCACCATATCCCCTGCAAATTTGCAGGAAGAACGCTTCGCGGCGCAGACGAAGAAATGAGAAGATATTTACCGAAATTGAAATAAAGTTCGAAAAGTCCCGTATCGGTAACGCCTTCATAGACTTTTTCTATACGCTTGTCTGTGTCAAGAGCGCGCAAACTTTCGTCTGTGTCAAGCGATAACTCCGAGCGCGTCATCATTTCTCTCATTTTTTTCGTATGTGCGGAATAGAGGTTTTCATATCCTTCTTTTGCCGCCGCCAAAATGAGAGATTTCGCCTCTTCTTTCGGGCAGGTGTTCTTTCTGTAACTCGTTGCCGCCGCCGTGTATACGGTCACGACGGTCGCGCCTTTTATCTCATAGCCTGCGGAAATTTGAGAAAGTGCGCCGTCCGTCTCTATCTTCGAGACGGCAGACCACTCGTTTGCGCCTTCGCCTATGCATTTTTCTTTGTAGAGTATCAAGTCGCCGTCAAGGATAACTCCCGAGTCGGAAATTTCGCCCTTTTCGACAGACGCGCCCGTATCTTTCGCGCTTACGCCGTCTTTTCCGCAACCTGCGCGCGCAATATCCATATCGAATCCCGCGCCGCCGCCTATCTTGTCATATCTTACAAGGATAGAAAACGGTTTTTCTCCCTCAATGCGAGTTACTGCAACGTCAGAATCAAGGGAAATGAAGTGCTTACGCACGTAATTTTTGCATACCGTGGTAGCAACGCCCGTCTTTAAGTCAAGTTCGCGAGACAAAAAAGCATTGCCGTCACCGACGTCGGTAATAACAAGGTCGCCCGCCGTACGCATACTTCCGTAGGGTTGGTCTTCGTTTCTCATCGTACTGCCTTGCTCACGGCATTTCTGATATGCGTGAGTGAGAGTATTCGCCCTCTGCAAGTCTCCGGAGAAGACCGCCTCTCGCATTTCGTCAAGGTGAAGAAGACACTCGGGGTTATCCCAATCGTAAGGGTATCCCGTCCACAGAGTTTCTTCGTTGAGACGCAGAATTTCTTCGTTGCATCTGCCGAAAACCATAAGTCCGAGTTTTCCGTTTCCGAGCGGAAGTGCTTCTTCCCACTTTTCTGCGCTTCGTGTGTACTTCAGTTTGTACTCATTCATAACTTTATCCTCGCGAATTTTATTCGTGTTTTTGTTTGCTTTTATCTATTAACAAAGGGGCAAAATTACCTTCGCCCCGTCGTTTAATATGCTATGTTGTCAGTTTTGACTATTTTTGTTTACAAATTTGCTTATCGCCTCGACCGATTCGTCACTTATGCGGTGCTCTATACGGCAGGCGTCTTCAGATGCAACTTCGGGGGCTACCCCTATCATTGTGAGAAATTCCGTTATCACGTTGTGGCGCGAGTATATCTTTTCCGCGCGGTCTTTGCCCTCTTTCGTGAGGGTGAGATAGCCGTCTGCGTCAACTGTGATATATCCGCCCTCTTTTAATAGCCCTATCGCTCGGCTTACGCTGGGTTTGGAAACCCCCATATATTCGCTTATATCTATTGAGCGCACACTACCCGACTTGCGCGATAACACAAGTATTGTTTCAAGGTACATTTCGCCCGATTCCTGCAAACGCATACGCCCTGCCTCCGTTGGTTTTTGTTCTTTTTATCTATTATACCACTAAAATAACTATATTGCAAGATTAAAATAAAAGAGAAAGCACGAAAAGGGAAACCGTCATCGTGGGGATTGCTATAGTCACTCCCATTCGCAGAAAATCACGGTAGGAAAACGATGCTCCGCGCAGAGAAAGTATAGAACTCCACATAATACCCGCAAGCGCACCGATAGGAGTAAGAAACGCGCCTATATTAGAGCCTATGACCGTTGCGTATACCGCCTTCGTTTGAAGTGCGGGAGCGACGTTTTCAATAACAGAGCAGAAAAGAACGCTCATAGGAATATTGTTTATTACGTTAGCCGAGAAAAACGATGCAAAGCCGTAGCCGAAAACGGTGAATTTCTCACCGAGTGCCTCTGATATGTAGGAAGTAACTCCGTGCTCTGACAAAACGACTATCATTATAAACATTGACAAAATGAAAGGTATAAGTTGCCACGGCGCACGGCGAAGAGAAGTTGCAAGGGTTGTCGGTCTTTTTCTGCGGATAACGGAAACGATACTAATGCATACGAAAAGACTGATAACCGCGAAAAGCGAGACGAGCCACATCTCAATTCCAACGTAGGAACTTATAGCGAGCGTCACAGTACAAAGTGCGAGATGCCCGACGCCGATATAAAGGCACAAAGGGTCAGAAATTTTATATTCCTTCGCCTCGTTTTGCATAGGTGCTTTGAGCATACGCGAGAAAGTGAGATAAAGCATAAGAAAAGCACACGCGCCCGCCGCAAGAGTGGGCAAAATCATCATTTTCGTGTATTCTGCAAAACCGATGCCGTAAGCGGATGCAAGATAAATATTCGTCGGATTGCCGATAATGAGAGCCATACTCCAAGTATTAGCCGCGATAAACTCTGCCGCAAGGTAGGGGATGGGGTTTATTTTCGCATTCTTTGCAAAATAGCAGATAAAAGGAGTAAAAGAAAGAATTATTACGTCGTTTGAAGTAAATACCGTCAATACGGATACGATGAGATAAAGATAGATAAAGAGTTTTTTCTGACTTGTTTTTGCTCTGCCAAGCACCCATCCTGCAAGGAAACTGAAAAGCCCAAGTTCATCAAGATAGATAGAAAGAATGGTCATCGAGATGAAAAGCGTGAGGATTTTTATGGGATTTATCGCTGTGTCGGCGGTAAGCGATTGCCATATATGAGAAAATTCGGTCTGACCTGTAAATATAAGCAGTAACGCACCGAGTAAAGTAATTACCCAGTAACTGTCCGCGTACATAATTCCAATACTTATCTTCGGGAATTTCAACACGCCCACAAGCATAAGTACACAGGTTAAAAAACAAACGCATACCGAAAAAATCATAAAAACCTCGTAATTAAAAGCGGTTATTCGCTATATTGAAAATTAAAAAAGTCAAAAAGCAAATTTTACCGCCTTGTTGATATGTTAACACTTTTGGTGTATAATTAACTAAAAAAGAGAAAGGGGATGCGAAATGAATAGAATAGTCACAAAAAACGGAGAAGTCATAGAGTACGAATTGCATATAAAATCCGTCAAAAATATAAATCTTCGCATTCGCCGTGACGGAAGTGTTACCGTATCGGCAAACCGCCGTGTCCCTTTGACAAAAATAGAAAACTTCATTCGCGAAAAAAGCGAATTTATTCTAAAAGCAAAAGAAAAATATGAAGACCTCGGTAAGTCGCAAGAAGAAAACACGGTGAAAATTCTCGGTTGCGATTATTACCTTGCAGTGAAGTCGGGAAACGTGAATAAAGCGACACTCGGCGAGAGGGAAGTGTTCCTTACACTCAAGGACGAAACAGACGAAAATAGCAAAAAACTTGCCCTTGACCGCCTATATCTTCGCATTTGCGAACAAATTATTCCCGAAATATGCGCGAAAACGTACGACAACCACTTCCGTGCGAAGAAAATCACCTATCCGCAGATAAAATTCAGAAAAATGAAATCCCGATGGGGAAGTTGTTCACGAAAAAATAAAGTTTTGACCTTTAATACGTACCTCGCGAAAGCGCCCATTTCCTGCATAGAAAGTGTCGTCGCACATGAGTTTACGCATTTTCTCCATTTCGACCATTCGCCGAATTTTTATTCTGCGCTTCTCTTGATAATGCCCGATTACAAAGAACGTAAAAAACTCCTTGATAATACGGTCAGAATAAAATAACTGTAAATAAAAGTTGTCAAAAAGGCTTGGTTTCGCAGTATTTTGTGCGAGAAATAACGTAATGCGTGAGGAGTTCGATCCCTGCCTTTTGCAGAGATTTATATAAATGCTCGGTTGCGAGAGCATCGGATTTTGATGGAGTTGCCGAGCCGTTTGGGTGATTGTGCGCCATAATAACCGTAGACGCACCCGAGAGAATTGCTCGCTCTACCGCCATTCGTGAAGTGATGGAAACCGTGTTTGTGTTACCTTCTGAAAAACGGTGAAGATAGCGGAACTTTCCCGCTTTGTCAAACATCAAAAGCATGAAGTTTTCCTGCTCTTCGTCTAAAAACAAGAGCGAAAGCACAGTCAGCATTCTTTCCTTGTCGGAAACGGAAAGCATAGGCAAAAGATATTTTTCCGCCAGATATTTTTTTAGAATAGCGGTTATCCGCAATAGTGTCAGAGCAATGTCCGAAACACCCAAATCGCGCAAAAGCATTTCTTCCGCACACACAACGCTATGAAGATTGCCAAATTTTGAAATGAGTGACGAGGCAAGTTCATGCGTAGGTTTTTTCGTTGTGAAAGAAAGCAGTTTCCCGAGAAGTTCTGCGCGGTCAATATCCAGCATTTTCTCGTACGAGTTTAAAATTTCCGATATGTTGAAAAATTCTTTATCCGGTTTTACGTCGCTTTTATGCTCGTAAAGACCGTCGTTTGCATTGAAAGTATATACGCCGTCGCTTATTTTTTTATGACCGTCTTTTAAGGGTGTTTTACTTAATACAGTTGAATAGTCGCTTTCCGTGATAATAAAGAATTCGGCAAGAGTGATACCGAGAGAGGAAAAATCGCTTTTCAGGTTAGAAAAGGCGAAAACGTCTTCGGAATAGGGGATTGCTATGCCGTTTTCTTTATATTGCGCGAGTACGACTGATGCCGCGCCTATTGATATTGCACTGTTTACAAGTTCGGGATTGTCTATTTGATACAACCGCTTGTTTTTCAGTTTTCCAATCCTCAGTAACTCATGGCGGTTGTTGAGGAAAACCGCATAAAGTGCTTCTTCTTTCGTTTTGCCGAGTTCACGGCAGAGCATTTCGCCGAGTTCTTCGGAACTTTGATAGCGTACGTTATCGCTTTGCGTGAAAAGACCGTCGAAAACCGCGACGTCTGACGCGAGGTCGATACAGTGCAAAAACTCAGATGCGTGTACACCGATACCCGAGATTTCACACAACTCTTCGGTTTTTGCCTTCATCACGCTTGTTATATTCCCGAATTTCTGCAAAAGATTATGCGCTATCGGGTTCGTATCTTTATACGGAATGCCGTAAAAGAGCATAAGTTCAAGCATATTGTGCACTTCAAAAGATTGATGTCCGTAAAGGTTGAAGCGGTTACGAAGTCGCTCTCTGTGATGCGCGTGTATGTTGTTGCTTTGCATTGTAAATACCTTGCTGATTTTAAAAATTAAGAATATAAACCAATAAATGTAAACTTAAATTGTCAAATCTCGTTATAGACGTCGCGAATACCGTCAAAAATATAGGTCGGCTTTGTGTCTGTGTTTTCCGCATCCTCGCGAGTGCCTTCACCCGAGAGAACGAGAATGGTATCAATTTGCGCGTTATATCCCGATGCTATATCCGTATAAACACGGTCACCTATCATAACAGACTCGCTCTTTTTATATCCGTATTTTTCCATAGCGAGCAGAAGCATTTCGGGGTGCGGTTTGCCTATAAACTTCGGGCGTTTTTTCGTTGCACGGAAGAGCATTTCAGCCACGCTTCCGCAATCGGGTGCATATCCGTACCAAGTGGGGCATACCCAGTCGGGATTCGTCGCTATATATACGATGTCACGGCGGAGAAGAATACAAGCATCCTCTAACTTTTGGAATGAAAGTTCGGTGTCATTTCCCATAACAATGCCGAAAACGTCATCGTCTGCGCTTGTCGTCACGTTTATTCCGCCCTCGCGCAACTGCTCAACGAAAGAATTCGTGCCGAATGCGTAGAACTTTTCGCCTTTGTAATGCTCGTTCAAAAAGAGTATCGTCGCATCTGTCGAGGTGAGAAAATCGTCTTCGCTTGACGGAATGCCGAGGCTTTCAAGTTTTTTTACGTACGCCGAGACACTCTTTGAAGAATTGTTAGTGACGAAAAGATATTTTCCGCCCTTTTCTTTTACCTTGTTGAGAAAATCAACAGTCCCGTCAAAGAGGGTGGTATCGAGATATATAGTACCGTCCATATCCAAAAGGAAGAATTTTTTGTCCTTTAAACTTGTCATTTTTTTCGCGCCTTTCCTATGTTCATTAACTTATATTTTATCATATTATTCTGCATATTTCAATTGTTTTGTAAAAAAATCTCCCTCGCGAAAACGATAAAAAAGTCGGAGCGTCCTACAATCTGTGTAAAGAAAGAGACGCCCCGAGTTTTTTATTTTGTTTTATTTTTTCAGATTAGGAACAAGTTTTACAAGTGCAACGATAGCGGGTACAAGAACCATATTGATAATAAGTTCAAAAATGAAGTTTCCGCCTACAAGAACGAGTATCATATACTGACCTGCACTTGCATATCCGAGTCCCGCCGCCCATTCTTCTATCGTGGGCATGAAGAACAAAAGACATCCGACAAGGAATATGCCCGTATTCACTATAGGGCAGGAAACAGCAGCGACAATAGCGGCGAAAAGATTGCCCTTGTCCGCTTTTTTTGCTATCGCGTCAAATACAAATCCTGCGACAAGACCTGCGAGAATGCCTTTTACCATAACGGTCACGACCGTGCCAAACGGGTCTATTGCGAGAAATGCCGCCGCATCTCCCGAAAACAAAACC
>JAZOLR010000057.1:0-10404 GCA_045653255.1 Eubacteriales bacterium
GCTATATTGAGCATACTCAGAAGTGCAGAACTTCCTTTGTAAAAACGATTAATATATACACAGACGGGCAGTTTATGGATCTCGACCTCAACACAAGAACAAACCTTGAACTCACGGAAGCCATGCGCACAAAGGACAAAAAAGGCTCACTTTTGTGGGTGCTTGACAAAACCTAAACCGCAATGGGCGCGCGCCTCTTGCGAAATTGGATAGTAAAACCGCTTCTCAATCCCTGCGCAATATCGCAAAGACAGCAATCTGTTACGGACTTTGTATCCGACTTTATGTTAAGAGAAGAACTTCGCGAACGTTTTTCGCACATTCTCGACTTTGAACGCCTTATGGCAAAAGTCGTATACGGTTCAGCAAATGCAAAAGACCTTCGCGCTATCTGCAATAGTTTTACAGTTCTGCCCGAAATAAAAGATATGATTTCTTCCTGCTCGGGCGCGGGTATAAGAGAAATTCAATCTTCTTTTGATACACTTGCCGATATACACGAATTGCTTGATGCTGCTATTGACGAAAATCCCCCGTTCTCCTTGCGTGACGGCGGAATGATAAAACCCGGATACAACAAAGACGTTGACTATCTGCGTTCCGTAAAGGAAAACGGAAAAGAATGGATAGCGCAGATTGAAGAAAAAGAAAGAACGGCATCGGGAATAAAAACCTTGAAAGTCGGATATAACAAAGTCTTCGGCTTTTATATAGAAGTGACGAAATCGCTCATTTCCCAAGTCCCCGAAAGATACATAAGAAAACAAACCTTGACAAACTGCGAACGCTACATTACGCAAGAGTTGAAGGATATGGAAGCGACCATACTCGGAGCAGAGGACAAACTCTGCGCGCTTGAGTACAGTATATTTTCAGAAATTCGCGAAGCGGTTGCTCGTGAATCTCACAGAATACAGAATACCGCTTCCGCTATTGCCGAACTCGACGTTTACCTCTCTCTTGCCGAAGTTGCTACAAAGAACAACTTCGTATGTCCCGAAGTGGATTTGTCAAAAAAACTTACAATAAAAGACGGCAGACACCCCGTAGTAGAAAAATTCGTTAGCGACAGTTACTTCGTACCGAATGATACTACACTCAACGATAGCGACAATCGCCTGATGCTCATAACAGGGCCAAATATGGCAGGTAAATCAACGTATATGCGTCAGGTTGCGCTTATCACGTTGATGGCGCAGATAGGCTCGTTTGTTCCTGCAAGTGAAGCGAGAATAGGAATAGTAGATAAAATTTTCACGCGTGTCGGCGCATCTGATGACTTGGCATCGGGACAGTCTACTTTTATGCTTGAAATGAACGAAGTAGCGCATATTCTCAAAAATGCAACGCAGTCTTCGCTCGTTATCTACGATGAAGTTGGAAGAGGCACGAGTACCTATGACGGAATGAGCATTGCGCGTGCGGTCGTTGAATACACAAATACGAAAATAAAAGCGAAAACCCTTTTTGCTACACACTACCATGAACTCACTTCTATGGAAGGCGAATTCGACGGCATAGTGAACTACAATATCGCCGCAAAGAAAAAAGGCGATACTATTATCTTCTTGCGTAAGATAGTGAAGGGCGCAACCGATGACAGTTACGGCATAGAGGTTGCGAAACTCGCAGGAGTGCCAAACGAAGTTGTAAAGCGGGCAAAAGAGGTTCTTGCAAATGTAGAAAGCGGAGCACCCGTTGAAAAGAAAACGGTCATCGCACCCATATCCGCGCAGCCCGATATGTTTGAGTCGCTTTACAATTCCGAAGCGAACGAAGTCGCAGATAGATTGAGAAAGACGGATATAAACACCCTCACACCTATCGAGGCAATGAACCTTATATTTGAACTTAAAAAATCCCTTTCAGACTAATTTTGAAGTTATATTTTGAATTTATCAAACAATATTGGAGATAAAATGAGCAAAATCAATCTACTCAGTTTTGAAGTAGCGAACCTTATCGCTGCAGGCGAGGTCGTCGATAGACCTGCCTCGGTGTTGAAGGAACTTCTCGAAAATGCAATAGACTCGGGAGCGAACTCCATAACCGCCGAAATAAGAAGAGGCGGTGTGGCTTTCATACGTGTATCCGATAACGGATGCGGTATAGACTCCTCTGATCTCCCCCTCGCCATAAAACGCCACGCAACGAGCAAAATTGCAACAGCGGAAGACCTTGATTCCATCTTCACACTCGGTTTCCGCGGTGAAGCACTTGCCGCTATTTCAAGCGTTTCGCGTCTTACAATGATTTCGAAAACTGCCGAAATGCCGAGTGCGGTCATGCTCGTCTCGGATTGCGGCAATGTCACGGAAGTATGCGAGGTTGGTGCAAATGACGGAACTACCGTATTGGTTGAAGACTTGTTTGCAAACGTGCCCGCAAGACGAAAGTTCTTGAAAAAAGATATAACCGAAGCGTCCGCCGCCCTTGCGATAGCGGAAAGAGTCGCTATGTCTCGCCCTGATATATCGTTTACCTTCGTATCTGACGGAAACACAAAATTCAAAACCGCAGGCGACGGAAAACTTGAAAATGCATTGTATGCTATCTTCGGCAGAGATTTTGCCACTCGCCTTATCCCCGTAGAAAGCGCAATGAACGGGCAGGGAATAACTGTCCGCGGATTTGTCGGCAGAAGCGACAACGTACGCAATAGCCGAAATATGCAGAACGTTTTTATAAATTCACGTTACATAAAGAGCAAAACTGTAATCGCTGCGCTTGAACAAGGCTTTACCTCGTTCATCGCACCCGAAAAATTCCCTACTTGCGCGCTCTTTATAGATATTGACCCGCACTTAGTCGACGTGAACGTTCATCCTGCGAAACTCGAAGTCAAATTCTCTGACGAAAAGAAAATCTTCGAGGTAGTCTACTATGCAATACGCACCGCACTTTCACAAAGTGAATATAGAGCCGAACTTGAACTTAATGCGAAGAAAAAACTGTCTGCCGTAGAAAAACTCGTCAAAAACGATATTAAAAACTCGTCAGAACAACTCACGTTCGCAGATGCAGTAACGTTCACTCCTAAAAAAGAAACCGAGTTGCATATAGAAGCCACCCCGAAAGAAGAAGTGAAATCAAATACGAGCAACGCAGATTTCTACGATAGAATGAAGAAAGTAGAGCCCGAGACTTGTGATGTGAAAACTTCGCTTGAACTTCTCCGCGCCTACAAAGAGGAAGTCAAGACCGACGATAT
Source organism: Eubacteriales bacterium (assembly GCA_045653255.1). Classification (GTDB taxonomy): domain Bacteria; phylum Bacillota; class Clostridia; order Oscillospirales; family CAG-272; genus UBA1740. The sequence continues at coordinate 3,212 of JAZOLR010000057.1, forward strand.
AACCTTGTCAGCACCTAAATGGAATGCAGACGATAAGATAAATATTCCCGAGCAAGACATCTTCGCGCAACAGAAAGAATCTACAGTTTCAACAGAAGAAATGAAAGAAAACGAAAATATAAGCGGTGTCAGTTTCGAAGTTGATTTCAAAAATATAGGTCAGGCAAGAAACGAAAACGCAGTTGCTTCTTATGCCGAAATATTCGGCTCGCTTGAAATAAACGAGAATAATAATCAACCTTTGGAAAAAGAAAAAACGCCTACCCCTCTTGAGAAAAAGTACAGTATTATAGGCGAAGCGTTTTTCTGCTACGTAATGGTTGAGATGGAAAACGAACTTATCATAATAGATAAGCACGCCGCTCACGAAAGAATTCTCTTTGAAGAATTGCTTGAACAAACCGAAAAATACGGCACAATAAATACGCAACCCCTTCTTGTTCCTATCGACGTCACGTTAGACGATTTTTCTTGCGCTATGATAAATGAGTTTGCAGAAGAATTTGCATTTTCGGGATTCTCGCTTGAAGTGAATTCACCGTCTGTTTCCATTACGGCAATTCCCGATGCTATTTCCGCCGCAGATGCGGAAGAACTTTTCGCAGAAATGACCGAAAGCATACTCTCAAGCGGTAGCGCACCTTCGCTTACGTTGGCGACAAAACGCGAAAAAAACCTCTACCAAATCGCTTGTAAAGCAGCAATAAAAGGCGGCAGAAGTTACGATAAAGCCCACATTGAATGGTTGGTTGAAAAAGTTATGTCAATGCCCGACATCACAGTTTGTCCCCACGGCAGACCAATAGCGATGAAGATGACGAAAACAGAACTTGACAGAAGATTTAACAGATTGAAATAAAAAGTAGGTATTATTATGTTTGAAGTATTGAAAAAAGAAGGAAAAGCACGCAGAGGAAGAATGACCACCGTTCACGGCGTTATAGAAACTCCCGTATTTATGAACGTTGGTACAAGCGCGGCAATAAAAGGCGGCGTAGGCACCGATGACCTTCGCGAAATCAAGTGTCAGGTTGAACTTTCCAACACCTATCACTTGCATATAAGACCCGGCGACGACCTCATTTACGAAATGGGCGGTCTTCATAAATTCTTCAATTGGGATAAACCTATCCTCACAGATAGCGGCGGATTTCAGGTATTCTCACTTGCAAAACTCCGAAAGATAACGGAAGAAGGCGTTTGGTTTAATTCCCACATGGACGGAAAACGCGTATTTATGGGCCCTGAAGAAAGTATGCGCATACAGTCAAACATAGCATCTACTATCGCTATGGCATTTGACGAATGCGTGGAAAACCCCGCAACGTATAAGTATGCAAAAGCATCTGCAGAGCGTACTATTAGATGGCTCAAGCGCAGTAAGGATGAACTTGACAGACTTAACTCCTTGCCCACTACCATAAACAAAAATCAGATGCTCTTCGGTATAAATCAGGGAAGTACGTACGACGATCTCCGTATTGAAAATATGTGCAGAACGGCAGAGTTCAACCTCGACGGTTATGCTATCGGCGGACCTGCAGTAGGCGAAGAAGCAGAGATAATGTATCACGTAATCGAAACAGTTGAACCCTATATGCCCGAAAACAAGCCGAGATACCTTATGGGGGTCGGTACACCTCAGAATATTCTTGAAGCAGTTCATCGCGGTGTTGACTTCTTCGACTGCGTAATGCCGAGCCGAAACGCGCGTCACGGCAACCTTTTCACGTGGCACGGAAAAATGAATATCAATAACGAGCAGTACTTCGCAGACCCGAAACCGATAGACGAAAACTGCAAGTGCCCCGCTTGCCGCAGTTATTCAAGAGCATATATTCGCCATCTCTTCAAAGCAAGAGAAGCGCTCGGCATGCGCCTTTGCGTGCTTCACAATCTCTATTTCTACAACGAACTTATGGAGAAAATAAGAGAGGCGCTTGATGAGGGCAGATTTGAAGAATTTTATCGCACGTGGGTGAACAAACTTGCCGACCGTTCGGAAGATTGGGAACCTCTGCCGAAGAAATTCACCTATAAAGTAACAATGAAAAAGTCGGGCGAGTTAGTCCCGATTTGCGTTTCGGAAAATATAGACCTCGGTGTGCCGAAAGAAGAACCGAAAAAGAATAAATCCAAAAAGAAAAAGACGGAAGAGTCATCAGACGAAAACAAAACAGAATAAAACTGATTAAATAGGCGATACATATTATGAGAAAAAATTTTAATATGGACTTTGGATGGAAATTCCATCTCGGTGATATAGAAGAAAATAGAAAAAACAATCACAGCGATTCCTATCACGCGGCAAAAGCGGGAAAAACCTTTACCGCCGCAAGACAAAACCTTGATGATTCTTCGTGGCGCGACGTCAATCTTCCGCACGACTACCTCGCAGAAGCGGAAATAGGCGAAGACAATCTTTTGTCACACGGATTCCGCACGAGAAGTAACGCGTGGTACAGAAAATCCTTCACCTTGAGCGAGAACCTTAAAGATAAGCATATATTCCTCTGTTTTGAAGGAACGGCAGTTACCGCCGACTTTTATCTCAACGGTAGCATAGTTGCAAAAACTGCCAGCGCATATACAGAAACAGGCATAGACATAACCGACCGCGTCTATTTTGGCGACAAAGTAAACGTCCTCGCCGTATATATCGGAGGATTCGCAACGGAAGGTTGGTGGTACGAAGGTTCAGGCATCTATCGCCACGTTCGCCTCTATGCAAAAGATATGCTCCACATAGCGCACAACGGTCTTTGGATAAATCCGATATTGGATACAGATACTGAAAACGATTGGATAGTGGAAGCAGAAGCAACAATTGAAAACTCCTCATACGAAAACAGAGAATACTCCGTGCGCTTTTCTCTCTATGACGGCGACGTTAAAATTGCTGAAAAAGAAAGCGACAGTTGCGTATGCTTTGCCGATGACAAAACAGAAACTTCTGTATCTATGTCGGTAGAAAATCCAAAGCGTTGGGACGTAGATTCTCCCAATCTCTACAAAGTAGTATGCGAACTTATCTGCGACGGAGAAGTCATAGATTCCGATTCTACTCGCATCGGTTTCCGTACCTTTAGTATTGATAACAAAAAAGGATTTTTCCTAAACGGCAGATCGCTCAAAATAAAAGGAACGTGTAACCATCAGGACCACGCCGGTGTTGGTGTCGCTGTTCCCGATTCCATACAGTATTACAGAATTCGCCGCCTCAAAGAATTAGGCACAAATGCTTACCGTTGCGAGCACAACGTACCTGCAAAGGAAATACTTGATGCCTGCGACGAAATCGGTATTATCGTAATGGACGTAAATCGCCGCTTTGAAACTCGCCCCGAGGTGCTTTCTCACCTTGAAACAATGGTGCGCAGAGATAGAAACCATCCGTCTATTATATTCTACTCACTCTTTAACGAAGAACCGCTTCAGAATACGGACGAGGGTAAAAAGATATTCAAGCGTTTGAAAAGCACCGTCCAAAAACTCGACAAAACAAGAATTATTACGGGCGCAATGAACGGAAATTTCGTCGGCGCAGGCGAAGAGATGGATATAGTTGGAATAAACTACAGTATATCCAATATCGAACAGTTCAGAGTTGGCAGAGAACACCGTTGTGTCTTCGGTTCGGAAAACAATAGTGCGGTAAGTACGCGCGGTTGCTACAAGACCGATAGAGAAGCGCACGTGCTTGACAATTACGGTATGGAAATGCCGCCATGGGGGCAAAGCATTTTTGAAACTTGGGACTTTGTAAGAAGTCACGATTATTTCTCGGGATTGTTCATTTGGACAGGCTTTGATTACAGAGGAGAGCCTACTCCTTTCGCTTGGCCGTCTGTATCTTCGCAGTTTGGTATAATGGATACCTGCGGATTCCCGAAGGATTCGTTCTATTTCAATCGTGCTTGCTTTGTAAGTGAGCCCGTCCTTCACATTCTTCCTCACTGGAATCACAACGACGGCGAGAATGTCAGAGTTATGACAGCGACTAATTGCGACGAGGTAGAACTGTTTTTGAACGGAAAAACTCTCGGCAGAAAGCCGAGTGACGTGTGTGTCCCTGCCGAGTGGAACGTTACTTTTGAAAAAGGTACGTTGTCCGCTATTGGTTACAGGGATGGCAAGGAAGTAGCACGTGCAGAGCAAACTACCACAAAAACGCCGAAGTCTATCAAACTCGAAGCAGATAGACCATATATCATAAATGACGGTCAGGACACAGTTCCTGTAAAGGTTTGCGTGCTTGACGAGGACGGCAGGGAAGTCCCCACCGCCAACGATCACATCACTTTTGAATGTGTTGACGGAATGGTTCTTCGCGGTGTTGGAAACGGAGATCCCAATTCCCACGAATCCGACGTAGCAAGTGAGAGAAACCTTTTTGCAGGACTTTGTCAGGCGCTTGTGTGTACCGAGGTAGGCGCAAAGAAGGCATCCCTCGTTGCAAAGGGGGAAGGACTCAAAGAATTTATGCTTGAATTTGAAATTCGTGAACCTTCCGTAACGGTAAATTATATATACAATACCGTCAATGTGAATCTTGACAGTTACTTTACCGCGAGTGAAGTTGCCACAGAGAAACCGGACCCCATTATTGATATTGCGGATAATGATATGAATTCCTTTGCGCCGCATTTCATCAGTAGTGATGATTATGAGAATTTCGGAGTTGAAGGCGGCTACCGCGTATATCGCGTACTTGCGACCGCACCGAAACAAACTACCGAAAAATTCGTAGCAAAACTTGATATAGCGGGCGTAAATGCTGACATAGTTGAAATATACGTCAATAAAAAGCAAATCTACGCAGACCGTGCAGAGTGTCGCGGGGTATCTGTTGAATTCCCCGTTTCCCCGAGTGAAAGACTTGATATAAGAATACTTGCAAAGACAAGAGAAAATATGTCAAATTGGAGCGGAATAAAAGGTCCTGTAAAACTTTTATTCTGATTAACTCCATCAATAGTAGTATATATAAAAATTAAAAGGACAGAGAAATAAAAACTCTGTTCTTTTTGAATAAGAAAAACAAACTATCTCTTTTCTTATATAATAAAAAACTCTCTGAAAAATCAGAGAGTTTTTTATATATTGGATTAAAATTAAACCAATTTAGCAGCGTTGATCTTAACGCCGGGGCCCATAGTGGAAGCCACTACGCAGCTCTTGATGTACTGACCTTTTGCTGCAGCAGGCTTAGCCTTGATGATAGCGGACATGAGAGCGTTGAAGTTGTCAGCGAGTTTCTCAGTACCGAAGGAAGCCTTACCGATAGGGCAGTGGATGATGTTGGTCTTGTCAAGACGGTACTCAATCTTACCTGCTTTTGCTTCTCTAACTGCACGAGCGGTATCCATTGTAACTGTACCGGCCTTGGGGTTAGGCATCAAGCCCTTAGGACCGAGCACCTTACCGGGACGACCGATAACACCCATCATATCCGGAGTAGCGATAACTACGTCGAAATCGAACCAGTTTTCTGTCATGATCTTCTGAACGAGATCTTCTGCGCCAACGAAATCTGCGCCTGCTTCTTCAGCAGCCTTAGCGTTGTCACCTCTTGCAAATACAAGGGTCTTTACAGACTTACCTGTACCGTGAGGAAGAACGATCGCGCCTCTAACCTGTTGGTCTGCGTGTCTTGAGTCAACGCCGAGACGGACGTGGATTTCAACTGTTTCATCAAATTTAGCCTTTGCAGTACGGCAAACGAGGTCAAGAGCCTCTACACCGTCATAAAGTTTTGTTTTTTCAATCAGTGCAATACTGTCTGTATATTTCTTTCCCATTTTCAAGTATCCTCCTTACATCAGTCAACTACGGTGATACCCATACTGCGTGCAGTCCCGGCGATCATGCTCATAGCTGCTTCAATAGAGCCTCCGTTAAGGTCAGGCATTTTTGTTTCTGCAATCTTGCGAACCTGTTCCTTCGTGATAGAAGCAACCTTGGTCTTGTTAGGAACTGCAGAAGCAGTCTCGATACCTGCTGCCTTCTTTATAAGAACAGGTGCAGGAGGAGTCTTCGTGATAAATGTGAATGAACGGTCAGCATATACTGTAATAACAACGGGGATAACAAGACCGATATCGTTCTTTGTTCTCTCATTGAATTCCTTTGTAAAGTTAGGAATGGAAACACCGTACTGACCAAGTGCAGGACCTACCGGGGGCTGAGGGGTAGCTTTACCTGCGGGGAGTTGCAATTTAATAAAGCCCATAATCTTCTTTGCCATAATAAATAACCTCCAAAAGTGGTAAATCTCGGGAGAATGTATAAATTAAAATTTTCTCCCTCCCACTGTTTGCCCAAAAGGGCGGCAAAAAGGGAAGCAGAATTATTATTCTGCCGCGCTGATATCCTTTACCTCTACGATAATCGGAATATCGCGTCTTCCTGTAGAAGCAAGAACCGTAACTTGCTTCTCGTCCTCGCTTATCTCTTGGATAACACCGTTGTAACCCTGGAATACACCGGATACAACGGAAACCTTGTCGCCGAGTTTGAACTTCAAAGCCTCGCTGTGTATTTCAACGTTGAATGCTTCGATTTCTTTGTCGGTGAGAGGAACAGGTCGTGATCCGGGACCAACAAAGCCCGTAACACCTGTAATAGTTCTTACAGCGTGCCAACTCTCGTCTGTCATTGTCATCTTAATGAGTACGTAAGCGGGGAACAACTTTGTCTCGACTTCTTTCTGTTCACCTTTTTCGTTCGTAACTATCTCTTTAACGACAGGAATGCGAACGTCAAAAATGAGATGACCGAGACCTCTGTTTTCGACTATTTTCTCAATGCTTACTTTTACTTTGTTTTCGTAACCTGAATAGGTATGAATAACATACCATCTGGGACCTTGGTTCATTTCATTGATATCGCTCATCTTAATTACCTAAATTAAATCCAACCTGCAACTAATTTAATTGCACCGGAAGAGATAAGATCTACAATACCAATAGCAATAGCGCATACAACAACCGTTACGATAACGATTGCAGAGTTCTTGCGAACGTCATCTTTGGAAAGCCATACGACCTTCTTGAGTTCACTTGAATAGTCTTTGAAAAATTTCTTTACTCTGCTTGCTGCACGTACGAAAATGTTAGGCTTCTTTTCAGATTTCTTTTCCTTAGCAGCAGAAACTTCTTCGAGTTTTTCGTTCTTTTCAGCCATTCTCTAAT
>JAZOLR010000058.1:0-20632 GCA_045653255.1 Eubacteriales bacterium
CTGCGTTTGCGGTTGCTAAAGTTAAAAAACACGCAATAATATCCTGACTCTCCGCCTCGGCGGAGAGTCCTTTCTTTCTATTTGCCTCTTTTTCGTTTTGCTGTCATAATAAGAAAACCTGCGTCATAGATATATAACGAAAAAACAAAACGGGGGAAAATATATGTTTATATGTTCAGTAAGAGCAAGTACGATAAAATTCTTTTCCGCAGTCGCGGTATCGCTTGCCGTGTTGATTATGTTGCTTGCGTTGGTTGAGCCTGCCGCTATAGCCACCGCAGGAAATCCTTATGTAGAAACGGTTAATTATTCGGGTATAAAAACCGAAGAAGACAGAAAAAACTTTCTTTCAAACCTCGGTTGGACGGTAAGCGGTGCGCCCGTCTACGAAAAAACATTCACTCTGCCCGACACCTTTGACCGAGTTATGCAAGGCTACAATGAAATCCAACGCGCACAAGGTCTCGACCTTTCAAAATACAGAAAGAAGAGCGTCACTCGCTACACCTACGAAATAACAAACTACGCAGGCGCGGAAGGTAAAGTCTACGCAAACATAATAGTCTACAAAAACAAAGTAATAGCGGGGGATATATGCTCTGCCGACCCCGACGGCTTCGTTCACGGTCTTATAAAAGCAAGAACGGAATAAAATACAGCCGAGTGAGAATAAAGGAATTCCCTTTTTCGCTCGGCTTTTGCTATATTTTCGCTCGCTTTCTAATACAATATACTGTCTTGCCCATTGAGTAAGAAATATAAAACTCCCAAAAGGTAAAACGAAATGATAAAAGAAAATCAACAAAAAGCCGCGCGCAGATTTATTTCAAACGGTCTTACGCTAACTTTCGCCGCAATAATAATGCGTACGGTGTCCGTCTCCTTCAATGCCTACGTAACGGCAAAAATAGGCGCGGAAGGAATAGGACTTTTCACGCTTACGATGAGCGTTTACGGCTTTGTCACAACCCTTGCAACCTCAGGTGTAAACCTCGCGTGTACGGGACTTATTGCCCAAGCACTTGGAAAAGACGGCAGAAACTCCGCCTTGTCCGCCCTGCGCTCTTGTATATTCTATTCTCTCATCTTCGGAAGTTTTTCATCGTTTCTTTTGTGGCATGGCGCATCTTTTGTCGGCAACACTCTTCTTTCGGACTATCGCACGGTAGCATCTCTTCGCCTCTTGTCTGTCAGTCTTGTCCCTATCTCTCTTTCCTCTGCGCTAAACGGCTATTTCACAGCGGTGAGAAGAGTATATAAGAACGCCTGCGCGCAACTTTTTGAACAAGCGGTAAAAATAACTCTGACAATATACGCACTGTCAGTATTACTGCCGAAAGGACTTGAATATTCCTGCCTTGCCCTTGTCGGTGGCGGTGCTGTTGCCGAGTTTATTTCCTTTTTCTTTCTTTTTGCCGAATATATTCTCGACCGCCGCAAATATATGAAAGAGAAGTGGATACGAGAGCCGTTGCCCGTAAGAGAAATGCTCTCAATATCTCTGCCCGTTGCATTTAGCGCGTATGCTCGCTCTGCGCTCGTTACAGTCGAGCATATCCTTATCCCGAAAATGCTCGCTTTAAGCGGCTCGTCACAGTCAGAAGCCCTCGCCGCATACGGAAAACTGCACAGTATGTCATTGCCCATAATAATCTATCCTATGGCGGCGGTGTCTGCATTCGCAGGGCTTTTAGTGCCCGAATTTGCCGAAAGCGCAGGAATAAACGATAACGCGCGAATGTCGCGAATGGCAGAAAAAACTATAAAAAACACACTTCGTTTTTCCTTTTGTGCGGCAGGAATACTTATCGCGTTTTCGAGTGACCTTGGAAACCTTATCTACTCGTCTCACGACGTCGGAAGATACATAGCGATGCTCGCCCCCCTTATCCCCATTATGTATCTCGACCACGTAGTAGACGCAATGCTGAAAGGTATGGGAAAGCAGGTTTTTTCAATGGCGGTTAATATCTCAGACTCTGTTTTGAGTATACTGCTCGTCTGCCTCTTTTTGCCCAAAATGGGCGCAGACGGTTATATCTACGTCATAGTGATAGCGGAAATTTTCAACTTTTCTTTGAGTTTAACAGGACTTACAAACGCATTGCCCTTGCGCTTTGATTTTCTTTCTTTTCTCCTTTTGCCGCTTTCTTCCGTCTTTGCGTCCGTCACTCTCTGCCGTATTATTATCCCCCGTCAAAACGGAATTGTCCATACGGTCATATCAATCCTCGTTTGTACACTTTTGTATACATTTTTTCTCTTCGCCTTTGAAAAAATACTGCAAAAAACTACAAAAACCGCCACCCTTCAAAAACAAATAAAATATAACCCTTGACTTTTTTTGCGTACTGTTGTATAATAAACTAAGTGTCGTATACCCAAGACACGGTAATATCACAACACAAAAGGAGTGTGGTTCTCTAATTTATGGGTACTGATGGGTGGTTACTTACCATCATTTACGTCCTTTTCGTAATCTTCTCGGCTTACTTTTCAGCCTCCGAAAGTGCTTACGCAGGACTTAACAAAATCCGCATGAAAAATCTCGTTGAAAACGGTGACAAGCGTGCAAAATCCGCTATGTACATTGCCGACAGATTTGACCGTGCGCTCGCTACCATTCTGGTATGCAACAATATCTGTAACGTAGGCGGCGCGTCTATTGCGACCCTTATTTCCGTCAAGGTGTTCAAAATGCTTGCCGAAAAGGGTACGACCGTTACAGAGGCGGCACAGACCGCAATAGCTACTGCGGTGACTACTATAATCATCTGCATAGCGGGAGAAATGCTTCCCAAAAAGTATACAAACAGCAACAACGACAAGGTTGCGCTTGCGCTTGCGCCGAGCATGAGAGCCATTATGTTCATCACCTACCCCGTGTCGATACTCTTTACGGGACTGACGAAGATACTCTCGCTTATTTCGGGCGATGTAGAAGAGCCTACCGTTACGGAAGAAGAACTTTCCACGATCATTGAAAACGTCGAAGACGAAGGTGTCATTGACGAAGAGCAGAGTGAACTTCTTCAGTCTGCGCTTGAATTTTCGAGCACGACGGTTGCCGACATTCTCACAATGTACGACGACGTTGTATACGTTGACGTTTCTATGAAAAACGAGCAGATAATTAGCATAATAAGGGATAATAAATTCTCCCGACTGCCCGTTTGCGACGGCGATCTCGATAACGTAGTGGGTACTCTTTTAGTGCGTAACTTCTTGAGAAAATACATAAAAGGCGAAAACTTCACGGTCCGCGACATAATGACCGCGCCGTATTTTGTACGTCTTGAAGACGTCATAGACGACAAAATGGACGAAATGAGCCGTTCAAGAAACTATATGGGTATAGTTAAAGACAAAAACGGCAAAACAATGGGTATCGTCACAGTCGAAGACTTCCTTGAAGAACTCGTAGGCGAGATTTGGGACGAAGACGACGTAGTAGACGATAACTTTATAAAACTCGGCGGAAATCGCTTTGAAGTGAGCGGCGCTCTTTCGTTTGGTGAAATGCTTGACGAGATAGGCTGCGAATGTAAAGACGAATCTCTTCGTTCAAAGTCTATTCAGGCATGGGTGCTTGAAAGCCTCGGTCACTTGCCCGAACAAGAAGAAGAATTCGAGTGGGGCGAACTTTCCGTTACCGTGCTTGAACTTGATGAAAACCGCGTAAAACGCATAGAAGTCAAACTCAACACCCCCGAACTTGACGTCACCCCCGATGAAAACGAAGACGAAGAAAACGAGTCTTCAGACGAGGAGGTGGCTACGGTATGATAACCTATATAGTCCTTATACTCCTCGTTATGATGTCCGCTTTCTTCTCGGGTACCGAGATTGCTTTCACGTCGGTCAATAAATTAAGACTTGAAAAACTTGCCGATAGCGGAAAGCCCTCGGCAAAGCGAGCGAAGTTCTTGAGCGATAACTTTATAAAGGTGCTTGGCACGTTGCTTATCGGCAACAACATTGTCAACATTACGATTTCCTCAATGTCTACGATGATAGCCATTGACATTCTCGGTGAGGGCAACGAGGGTATCGCCGCCTCAATAGTTACCGCGCTCGTTACCGTAATAATTCTTATCTTCGGTGAAATAACTCCGAAAATGATAGGAAAGAAGTTCTCGCTTTTCATCACGCAAGCGGTGTCAATACCCGTGCGTGTAATTATGATAATCCTCACACCTTTGTCCGTACCTTTCAACGGCATCGTCAGAGTACTTGCCCGCCCCTTTGAAAAGAAAGGCGAGGAAGAACAACTCCCGACAGTAACCGAAGAAGAACTTTCAAGTTTGATAGAAACGGTCGAAGAAGAAGGTGTTATCGACGAGGATAAGGGCGAACTTCTTCAGTCCGCGCTTGACTTCTCCGACATCGGTGTCGGTGAAATCCTCACTCCCCGTATAGATATGGTTGCGATAGACATCGACGACGATTTCGAAACCATAAAAGAGATAGTTCTCAACTCCCGCTACTCGCGTATCCCCGTATACGAGGGAAGCGTTGACCACATAATAGGTATTCTCTACATCAACAGACTTTTAAAGAGAATAGCAAACAACGAGGAAGTAGACGTAAGAAGACTTATGTTCGAACCCTTCTTCTTCCACAAAACGATGAAACTCCCTGCCGTACTTGCGGAAATGCGTAAACAGCACATTCACATGGCGGTCGTGCTCGACGAATACGGCGGTACTATGGGCGTTGTCACAATGGAAGACATCCTCGAAGAAATTGTCGGTGACATCTGGGACGAAAGCGACGAGATAAAGACCGACTTCACGAAAAACAGTGAAAATTCCTACGAAGTCCTCGGAAGCGCGAACATCTATGACTTCTTTGAATTCATAGACCTTGACGCGCGCGACTTTGAAACGGAATACACCACAGTCGGCGGTTGGGCGGTTGAAATGCTTGAATCCGACCCCCACGAAGGTGACAGTTTTACCTACAAGAATTTGTACGTCATCGTTACCGAAATCACCGATATGATAGTAACGAAAATTTCCGTTATCGTGAATCCCGAAGAGGAAGAAGAATAAAAATAGCGTAAAATATTAAAAAAGAGCAATTATACAAGATGAAAAATCCTTGCATAGTTGCTCTTTTTTTCATAAAATTCACCTGCTTTAAATATATATCAAAAAAATTTCAAGTAAAATATTGACATTTCCATTGAAAAATGTTACAATAACGTATTATAGTACCATGCTTTTATTATGCATTTGATACAAAAATATAAAAATATTATCCAAAGGAGTAAAAAGACTATGAAAACTCGCATTCTCTCGTTTCTTCTCGCAGTGTTGATGGTCATCACGGCAGTGCCCGCAATGACTTTATTCACCTTCGCAGAAGAAGCAGAAACCCCGAAAGCAACGGCGGAGGATTATAACGCCCTCTACGCGCAAAACGATAAGATGATTATCGGCGCGGATTTCTTTACGTCGGCTTCCGATGACTCTAAAAAACTTACTGCAAATGATTTGAAAGCGTATTTTTACAAGGGTGCACCCGGAGGAAGTATTAACCCAAATTACAATAACGTTTACGCAGGAAACAGATCCCTCTCGCTTAGATTGCTTGACGGCGTTGGCGGTAACATCCCTTGGGATACGAGCAACGAAAAGCACGACTTGAATAGAAACCTTACCTATCAGTACGTTTTCTCACTTGATTCAACGTCCTCTTCCACGTTAAGTCAGTTGCTTTCTTCCACAATGGCAAGAATTGCAATCAATTACAATGCAAACACGGGAAAAGTATATCCTTCGTCTGCATCGACCGATATGAAGAATGAAGCAGGCGACAGATCTATGCCTTCAAAAGCATTTGCCGAAAGCGCATTCTCGAATCTTTCTTCACTTGGCGAAAGTATGACAGTAACCCACCAGACCGTCTTGACGACAAACGGCAACGGCTCTGTTGAAGATTTCGTTGGCGGAAGCGTAGCAGGAAAAATATACGTAAACGACGGATACACCGAGTATACAGAGACTCTTACAAGAAACGATTCTCACTACAGAATAAACGGCTCGTATGCCTCTACGGGAACAGGTTCAAATACCTCAGGAACTGCGAACGTCAGTTACTACGCTATCCGTATTTATATAACCACTCTTACCGAGCTTGAAATATTGCAGAACAACCTCGTTGATATTGCGAAGTTCTATGAGTTGGATATAGATACTGTCAAAAACATCTTCGCACTTGAAGAAGACGTTCAGACAGACATATTGAAGTCTCTCTACTCATTGAAACTCTCTTCCAAGACAACAAAGGAAGAAGCAGAGGCGAAATTTGACGAATTGGTAGAAGAAGGCCTCAAGGCTTATTACTACAAAAACAAGTACGTAAAAGACGGTCTTGTCGCTCACTTTTTGGCAAAGAATTTCATAGAAACGTACGGAAGTGTAAAAAAGGGTGCTGTTACAGCGGATTCAATGGGCAATTCAATAACTTGGCTTGAAAATGCAACCACTGCCCCCGACGGCAAGTCCGTATACGGAAGCCTTTCCTACGCGTCGATCCTTGACGATCCCGAAAAAGACGGCACACAGCCCTATCTCAACCACACAGTTGATACGGTAATCACTGCGACCGCAGCAGAGTCGAACGTTTATTCCGCAGGCTTTGATAAATTCAACATAGTGGCAAACGGCACAAACACAAGTCTCCGTCACGACTATTCCACTTGGAGATTTAATGCTTATGAAGGCGGAAACACTCCCGGCATAGGTATGTACGGTGCCACCGGTCTGAAACTTTATAAGGCGAAGGACACCCTTATTCCGCTTGGAGAAACCTTCAATCTTACTGTAAAAACTCAGATAACCGAGGATAGAGCATACTATAGCGAAGCGAACACAAATAACAGATATAACGGCGCAGATCTTAACTCGCTCAGCAACTTCGGAAAAGTATATTACGGACCTTTCAATGGCAAATACTATATAAACTACGCTGAATATGCTGCAGCGGCAGGTACAAGTGCGCTTTCCGAGACAGAAGCGGCGATAATAGTCGGTGATGCGGCAAACGGAATTTCCGACTATATGTTTGACGGCTATTATGCTTCCGACCTTTTGACAAACGGCTACTCTTCGCAGTCAAAGAAATTCACCTTTGCTTACGCTAAAGATAAGAATATCTACAGAAACGACGTAGGCGATAATTACGGTACTCAGGTTATAGTCGGCGGAACGACCGCATCCGTATTCCGCGTAAGCGTATATAACAAGATACTCACATCCGAGGAAATGACGCAGAATCATACAGCGGATATGTATTTGTTCTACGACCTTCCCGCGAAGGAGTATGCCGCGCTCTCCGAAGATGATAAGGCATTCGTTGACTCAAAGGTTGCGGAATGGAACTTTGACACCTTCAAAGGCGACAACGAGCAAGAGATAACAGAACTTGCAGAAGCAGAGTTTGCGAAATATATCGCTTGGGCAAATCTTGATTATTCCAAGTTTGAAAATATGCCCGAACGCTATAAGAAGTATATCGAAGAGAAGATATATGCTCTTGATTACGACAATTACGCATCCTACGAAAAACCCGCAGAAGAGGCGCAGAAGACTATAAACGATCTCGTTGATGCATACAACTTCGACGTCTCGAAATACAATAGACTCCCCACACAGTACAAGAATGCAGTTGACGCTCTCGTTGCCGAATTCGATATTGACGCAATCCTTTCCGAAGACGACGTAAAGGCGGCGGCACAAGCGGCATTTGATAACGCAATAAGCGTGGCAATAAACGATTATAACGCACTTTACGTACAAAACGGTCTTATCGCTCACTTTGACGCAAAGACCTACTTGCAGGAATACACCACAGCAAAAGACGCATACATCGACCTTGCAGGCGCAAAGGTGGATTTTAACAAGGAGGACAAATTCGCATACGGCGATAACTATATCGCAGGTTCTCAACTTGTATACTTCTCGGCAATCCCCACAGTAGATAAAAAGATAGTTGCACCTTATACCCTTGAAACACTCGTCTCTCCGACAACGGAAAGCGCATTTGTTGAATCCGGCTTCTCAACCTTCAAAAGTTACAACTCAAGCGCATCTAAATTCGGCATAAGACACAACTTTTCAACTTGGCGTTTCTCCGTTGCATATATGGACGGTTCGTCGAAAGTAGGCGCTTCCTTGTCGCAGGAAATGTTTATAGAACTTGGCACAGCGGCAGCAGGTATAGGCAAAAACGCCCTTATTCCCAATGACGTATTCACCTTTACCCACAGAGTTGAAGACGTTGTTGTTTCCGACGTAACGGCAGAAGACGGAAAGTACAAATTCTTTGACGACAACGATATTTTCTATCACACAGAAATGCTCAAAGATGAATGGTATCTCCCGTGGGACGATGCGACGGGCAAGGGAAGCCTTGAATACATCCAAAACTACTATTACTACGAAAACGAAAACTATATCTCTACTTCGAAATACGCAGGCAACGCGCCTCTTACCACGCCTACAGAGGTAAGATTTGACGGTTACTTCACCTACTCCATTATCACCGACGCGAACAGAATTTCCGGTGCAGGTATGGAAAGTGACAAGTATTCGGGCGGTGTTTCATTCGTTTATCCCTCGACTGTCTCAGACGGTGTAATTACCCCCACAAACAAATCCGTTATAAGAATAGGTAACTCGGGCGGTGACGCAAACTTCAAGATTTACGACGTCCGCGTATACGACAGAGCGCTCACAGATGAAGAAGTGAAAAAGAACCACGTTGTAGACCTCTTCAAGTACTACGAAGTTGACCTCTATGACTTTGTCCGCGTTGACGACGTACTGAAAGCGCAAGCAATAGAAATCTTGAGCGCATATTCAATAAATGAGATAAATGCAGAAGGCATTGAAGAAATTCTCGCATCGAATGCAAATTCCAACACTTATTACGTTCAGGACGGTCTTATCGCTTACTTTGATGCAGAAAAATACATCGCGGAAAAAGGTGTATCAACAAGCGGCGCGAAAGATGTGCTTGGAAATTCGTTCATATGGTACAAAACCCCCTCTGCAAAAGATAATAACAGAGCGCATTCAGGCTCATTCAACAATAGTTCTATTCTTGATGACGACAACGTTGACGGAATCGAACCCTATGAAAACAACACCATTGATTTGATGGTAAAAGCCACAGAAGTTTCAAGTGATGTTATCAACGTAGGATTTATCAAGTTCTCGCCGAAGTCGTTGTCACCTCTTAAAATGCGTGATGATTACTCATCTTGGAGAGCAGATACTAATAACGCTAATATGTATCATAACTCGGGTGGTATAACGTTCTATGATGCAGAAAATGCTACTCTATCCGGAAACGAAGTGTTCAACTTCGTCATTCGTACAAAGATTACAAATCTTGAAGCCACCTATGACAATATAGTAGATACGTACCCCGCAGGTGTTATTTACGATGGCAGAGCGGATTATAAGTGGTACGGCGAAAGCGGAGTAGGATTCTACAAGAGTTACAGTGAGTACTCAACTGCTGCAACAAAGGCGGGAAAAACACCTATCTCTGAAGCAGAATCTACGACACAATTCAAGGATATTCCCGGACGCACATTTGACGGTTATTTCTGCTCGGAATATATTGCTAACAACTACACAGTATTTTCAGGAAACTTTACATTCGCATACAATTCCGCAGCATCGGGAGGCTCGTCTTCCCCCGGTGTAAATTACGGTACTCGCGTTATGCTTGGTAATGCAGATGCTAAAGGCATTGATGTCTACCGCGTAAGAATTTACAACCGCGCACTCACAGACGAAGAAATAGCACAGAACCACTTCGTTGACGTTGCGTACTACTACGGTATGGATATCGTCGGATTTGACAAACTTCTTGAAATGTACAGAGATGAAATAATCGAAACTTTCAAGACAGTTACCTTCGATAACACCTACACGCTTGACGAACTTCAGGCAATGTATGACGAAATTGCATATCCCGACTTGGATAACACCGCTCTCCCCGGAACAGAGGAAATAATCTCATTCAACGGTTATCAGGCTCGTTTGGTTACTTTCCCCGGAATCAGAGCACACTTCACCTATGACGAAGAAGCAATAAAAGCACTTGAAGAGGCAGGATATTCCGTTGAATTTGGCGTAATTATGGCTATCGCGAAGGAAGATAGAACAAGCGAAAGCCTCACAGTTATACACAACGGCGAAAACTACGTTGCAACAGGCACTCAGATGCTCGCATCCGCAGTTTATAAGGACGGAAGCGCAGTAGGAAATATCAATTACGAAGACCCCTATTATGACGATCCCTCATTCGTCTATGCAATAACGTATCAGAACGCATCCTCTCAGACAGCGGCAATGTATGTAACCGACTGTATGTACCGCGGTTATCTCGTAGCAGAAAAAGACGGAGTGTCTTACGTAACCTACTATGATTGCACAAGTTCAATCTTCGGTGAGTCTATTTCTATCTATGAGCTTTCTACACATTTGATGTATGAAGATGAAGAAAAGATTGACAACGAAATAATAAAGGGAGTAATCTCAGAAGCAGGCTATACCGACGACGTAAAAGCGCTTTACAGCCAGTACGCAGCCGCTGAGAAAAAGATAGACGAGCTTGGAATAAGCACCCTTTCGTTTGATGAGCTCAACGCACTTTACAATATCCAATTGAAAGCCGAAAAAGACGAGCTTCTCGCTCGCAAGCTCAAATTCTACGAAGAAGCCGGCAAAGCAGAAGACGTTGACGGATGTATCGATATCTGTGCGGCAATAGACGCAATGATAGATGCATACAACAAGGAGCACGGCGTAGATATAAGAAAATCTCTTTATGAAATCACAGGCGCAACAGATACAATTTACTTTGACGCCTCAACCGACAAAGACCCGTATTCCTACGTGCTCGGAGACTCCGTTACGTTTACTATCAATCTTCGCGATAAAACCACGAATAACGTAGTTGCCTGCGATGCGGTTTCTTACTCCTATGAGATAGACGGCGTTTCAGCTAAGAAGTCAAGTACAGTTTCTGCAAAGACAGGTACTTTCACGGTTACAATTCCCGCATCCGAAATTCTCTCATCCTCCTTGGTATACGAGGAAGATGGAGAGAAAAAATCGGACGGTATCCTTATACGCGTAAAAGCATCTGCACAAAGCGTAACGTCTCAGGAAGCGTTTGAAGGCGGTGCGGTTGTAGATATGGCGAATATCAAAGCAGCGGCCGAAAAGCCCGCAGACTACGATACGTTCTGGGCGGAGCAACTTTCAAGAATAGAGGCAATAAGCCCCACGGATACCGAAGTGACGCTTTATACCGATGACGGTGTTAAAATCACCGACGTTAAGCGTGCAGACGGTGAAAACAATATAGGCGTGTACTCGACCGAAGCAGGAAAGACCATTTCCGAAGATAACTACTTCCACATAATCCCCTTGACGAAAGAACGCATTGAACTCTTGCAGAAAAAAGGTCTTCACACAGATTTCAAACTTTCAAGACTCGATTACTACGATGCATATGAGGTATATCTCAAATCGGCAGGTCCTACCCCCTCTGTTGGTATACTCACAATCCCGAAAAACATCACCTCAGAGACCTACGTCAAGGTGACGTTTGCAGGATATAGCGCACACGCACCCGGAATTTCAGGCTCAACAAAAAAAGAAGATAGCTATATTCACTTCTCTGTATCTCACTCAGGCTATTGGGCAGATGCAACCGATGCGGAACTTTATGACGCTCTTAACGGCAAGGGCATTCTCGGCGCATACGGAAAAGCAATTCCCGAAAGAGATAACAGTACCTACACAGACAAAGCGGATAACTACATCCTCTATATGTTCTTGCGTAACCTTCAGGCAGTCAGATTCCTGACACAACTTCCCGAAGAAATGCCCGAAAATATGGACGATACAACCGCAGCAGCATATGCAGTGATTTACGCCGCTCTCGAAGAGCTTTATGAAAAGAGCGAGGGCAATGTGGTAATTAACGGTAGTAGTATGGGTGGCTATCAGACGATAGGTACAACCTCTCTTGCGGAGCAATTCGGTATCACCGTCTCTGCGGCAACCCCCACGATCCCCGCATTCTGTAACCTCGGCGGAAAAGCACTTGACGGCAGAATTGACGATATTTTCAGTATTGGCTACGAAGAAAATATGAACTACTTCGAGCCCGCCTTCTTTGCTGAATATATTACCGTACCCGTGACGATAGACCGTTGCGGCCTCGGTGACTATACTTGTCCCCCCTCAGGTATTATAGCGACCTATAACGCGTTGAAGTCTGAAAAGAGCATCACTTTCTGGCAGAATTCAACCCACAGTTATTCAATCGACGATCCGCTTTACAAGTTCACGGTAACAGAAGCGGCACAGTAATCGTCAATCTGCAAAACAATACAAAAAGCAAATAAAACTTTACACCGCCCCTTGCAAATGCAAAGGGCGGTGCTTTTTATGCCCAAATTACCCCTCTCTGCACAAAAACACTTGAATATTACAATGCATACAATGTAAAAAAATGACGCATAAAAATGCCAAAATGGCAAGATTTAGTCATTTTTTTATGCTATAATTAAAATTGGGTTAATTTAAGAAGATTTTAGATTAAACCGAAAAATTATTTAAAAAGCAAAAATAAAAATACAAAATCAAAAGGGGAAAACACTATGAAAAAAAGACTTTTGAGTTTATTACTCGCAATTCTCATGGTCGTGACTTCTGTTCCGATGTTTACGCTTTTCGCGTTTGCAGAAGAAGAGAAAGCATCATATGACTATGACAGCCTCTACGTAGGCGCAGAAGATGGCGGCGACCTTTTCTTTGCTATCGACTTCTTCTCGGCAAAGTCAAGCGATGCCTTCACAAGCACTACGTATGCTAACACTTTTGCCAAATTCGTGACGAAGGCGGAAAAAACCGTTGCGTTTTCGGGCGGTACTGTAAATAAGAAGGATGCTTGGACTTATGGATTAAGCGCGACAGCTTATCCGCAGTACTTCTTGATAAATGGCTTCGGAGCAAGTAGCTTCAATAGTTCCGTGCTCATATACGAGAACGAAGAAGCGGCAGCAGGTGTTGAAAACGCCATTATCTATGACGCGAACAATGAAGAAAAATTCCACACGAAAGCAATGGAATCGCTCGGCGCGGCTTACGCTTACGATTTTGATACCTACGATTACTATCTTCTCGATGACGATTTGTTTATCTATCGCGTAGACAAGGCGACAAAGACAGACAGACGTATGTTTGGTTTTTCTTCCAATTACTACGTGAACTCTTCGGGTTGTAAAAGAACTGTTACAAAATTCGGCGACGGATATTTGGAAGTAGGTCTTGGCGGTGTACTTTCCTCGGATGCAGTAAAACTTGCAACAGACCTTGCAAACAATCCGGAAGGCGACTATACGGTAGAAATCGTTGCTTCATCGAAATTTGAATTCTTTAGCAGAAACAACCCCGGCGTGTTATATAGCGACCCTGCTATGAAAATTTCATTTTCAACTTCGGTAAGCAACAATCCGAGCAAGCCTAATTCCTTCTATATTTATCCGTACTTTATGGCTGTCGGAAAGGATTACAAGGAATTCCAGGGAAACATTTCAACTCTTGATATAGCAAATGCGAATACACTTTCGTTGATTTGCGACGTGACAAATAACACAAGCGAAGGTACGACGTATTCGGGCACTGCTAATATGGACGTGTTTGTAAACAACAGACTTGTTGTAAAAGGTGCAGACCAGTGGAAAGCAAATTACCTTGAAACTGCATACGACACAGACGGCAACCGTATACATACCTATGCAGATAAGGATATTTCAGTTGCAAATACTTCGAACTTTAACATCGGCGCAGGTTGGTCTTACTGTAATCCTACCGTGTACGCTATACGTGTATACGACAGAGTCCTTACTCAGGGGGAAATAGACCAGAACCACTTTGCAGACCTCGCGAAATTCTATAAGTTAGATATGTACGACTATGATAGCCTTACCGAAACAGAAAAGGCTAACATTCACGCATCCCTCCGCAGTTTCTTCATCACCGAAACAACCGACGAAGAGACTGCCGCAGCAGTACAGTCTGCATATAACACCGAATATCTCAAAGCAACAGCGACAGGAAACGAAATATTGGACACCTTCACCGCAAGAGTAGTAAACGAAGGATTCGACATTTCCGCACTCTCTCTCCTTCCTAAGACGAAGAAAGAAGAAATCATCACAAACCTCTCCGGCACAGACTTTACTCAGTCTGACATAGACGAGGCTGTTGTAAATGCAAGCGTAAGAGTAAATACCACTACGCAGGAGCAGTACAACTCGGTATACGTTCCCGATGACCTGCAGTATCACATTTCATTCATCGGTGTCAAAGGTGACGGAAACCCGATAAGCGACGGTACAAATTACGGTACAAAGGCTGCGTTTGCGCCCTACGTGGTTTATCAGGCTCCCGGAAACACTATGTACTTAGCAGGTTACGCAAGCACGAAAACCGCTGACAATACGGCTTTGCTTCAGGATGGATATCTTCAGCTTTACAGCATTTCCGGCTCTACTACCACCTACCGTGGTTTACAGTTGTCAAATACTGCCGTTATAAGCGACAGTGAAGAATTGACTGTTCAGGTAGTGACTGCGACTCCTACTAATAACAAAAATTTCTCTATGTGGTTCTTCCCACAGTTCCGTCTCAGCGTTTCTGCGGCAGGCGTGCTCTCAAGCAGCGGTATCGGAAGATGGGGATATGTAAATTACAACCCCTACAAGATGTCATTCTCTGTGTTTGCCGCAAAAGCAGGCACTACAACGAGCAGTACAGCGCCCGTGGGATTTAGCCCGGACGTTCCCAACACGTACACGGTAATGTACGAGCGTGATTTCAGCGTAAAGTCATACGTATATCATCCTAAAGATTATAATGAAGAGGGAAAAGAAATCAAGAACTCTGTAACCTCAGCAGGTAAAGAATATAACGACAGCGTTGCTCCTGATAGTAAATACTATAAGAGTGGTGTTATAAGTCTCCCCACAATCGAAGGTATAGACGGAGAAACGGTTATGAGAACCTCTACCGATCACTTCAATGGAGCGGTAGTTCCCTCAAAGGGCGAAATGGAAATAACCGCATACGTAAATGACAGAGTAGGCTTTACGCTTGCAAAACAGCCCTATTACGATTCAAGTGTTTACAACCTTAGCCCCAGTAGCCAGACAGGAGCACCTCTCAAAATCTACGCTATTCGTATGTACCTCAGAAAACTTACAGAGGACGAATTGGCGCAGAACCATTTCGCAGACCTTGTGAAAATGAACGAAGTAGATATTTCCAACATCTTCTCGCTCACAAAAGTTCAGCAGCAGGAAATCTACAACTTGTTTGAAGGCATTGCCTTTGATGAAAAGACAACCGAAGAACTTCAGGCAATGTATGATGAAAAGTACAATGAAGTTTATTACGAAAGCCTCAAAGAAGAGGGCAACTACTCTCACAACCACGTAGTAGACCTCGCATATTATTACTCACTTGACCTCTCTCTTTATAACGCGCTCCCCGATTCCGTAAAAGCAGAACTTTACAAAAAGACCGATGAGCAGGACCTTGATGAAAGCGTCTTCAACGTTGATATGAAGGCTCGCTTTGATGCTTGGATCGATGACGCGATAGAAAACGCTGTTTCCGGCGGTGAGCCCACCCCCGAAGTAGATCCCTACGACATTTACGTGTCCAAAGGACTTGAATATCACCTTTCATTCTTGCGCGCTAACGGTAACGGTGAACTCCTTGCCGACGGCAGCGGAAACTACGGTACAATAGAATCGTTCGCACCTTACGTCATTTATCAGGCAGACACGAACAATCTCGCCGTGGTTGCAAGCAAAACGACCGAAGCAACCGCACCTTACGTAATGGACGGATACATCAAACTCTTTGATGAACTTGGCGATTTGAACGGCAATGGAAAAACCGATTATCAAACCGAGGTAGCGTATCGCGGTTTGACGATGAGCAATACGCAGATTCTCGCGAAAACCGAAAAGTTGACAATGGAAATTACCGTTTCCACACCCAAACAGCACAGTTTGATACTTTGGTTTATGCCCTTTACGCGAATGACTCTTACCACAGGCGGTAAAACGTCGATATCGCTTTCGAGATTCGGACGTCAGTCGTGGTCGCCTTATCCGATGACTTACACCACGCTTGATCCTATGAAGGATTCGCTTACAACGTACACACCTACAGGACTTGACGTAAGTGAAGCACAGACGTTCTCTTACGTATATGAAAGAGACTTTACAAAGACAACTTACGTTTACGACCCCGATGATTACGTAGAAACAAATAAACTTGTAAACGAGCATGCAAGCGGAGATAAAAAAGGTCAGCACGAATCAAAATACGTAGACTCTTATTATACCTCGTTGAACATAACTAACCTTCCCACGCTTACATCTGAGCAAGAGCAGGCTATTATTGATGCAGGCTTTGTTGTAAAGGATGGACAAGGAAACGTTACTGCACTCCTCAGAAACAACACAGAACTTTTCCGCGGAGCAACAGTTCCTATGACGGGCGTAATGGCAGTAGACGGTTACATAAATGCTGATCCTCTCTTTAAACTTGCTTCTCAGCCCTTCACAACCACTTCAGGTGTATACACACTCTTCTCAAACTATCAGCAGAATTACGGTAACTTGTACTCCTTGCGTGTATATTCACGTCAGCTTAGTACGGCAGAAATGGAGCAGAACCGTTTTGCAGACCTCGCTGTTAAGTTTGATCTCGACCTCGACGTATACGCTATGCTTTCCGATGAAGAAAAAGCAGAATTGTATAGCGAAATGTCTTCTTATAAGGTAACGGATGCAAAACAGACAGTTGTTGACGCTTACGAAATCGCAATAGAAGAAATATACTACTCAAGCGAATCCGAAACTCCTACAGAAAACGAAGTTCATTTCTACGAGATAGCATCTTACTACAAACTCAATCTTACGAAGTTCAATGAACTCGGAAGAAACGCACAACTCGCAGTTTGTGACGAATTTGCTGACGTTGTAGCATCCGAAAGCGTAAAAGCAACTCTTATTATGCTTCGTTTGCAGGAAGCGATCGAGATGCAACTCGGCGACTATTACGCATCGAATCTTATAGAATTCCTCGGCTATCAGGCTCGTACAAAATCTTACCCCGGTATCAGAGCAACGTTTACTTACAACAAAAAAGAACTTGCAGACCTTGAAGCAGAAGGCTGCACCGTTGAAATGGGCGTTATCATGGCGATAGCATCCGAAGGCAGAACGAAAGACGACCTCTACTTGAAGAGATCCGGCGGCTCTTACGTTGTTTCTGGCGGACAAATGCTCGCACAAACCGTATATAAGGACGGAAAAGCAGTAGGAAATATCGTTGGTATGGATACTGCAACCCCCGAATTCGTATACTCAATAGTTTATTCAAATGCAAACTCGCAGACAGCAGAAATGTATGATGCAAACTGTATGTACCGTGCTTACGCGATAGTTACGAAAGACGGCACAGACTACGTAACCTACTTTGACTGCGAAAGCGGACTTTTCGGTGATTCTATCTCCATTTATGAACTTTCTGCGTACTGGATGTACGAAGCGGGCGAAGGATTTATTGACACCGACGTTATAAAAGAAGTAATCACAAAAGCAGGTTACACAGACGAAGTTCTTGAATACTACGGATACTACGAAGACGCTATAAACTCCATAGTAGTTGATGAACTTGACATTCCTCGCAACACTCTTAACCTTATCTACAACGTTGTTCTCCGTGCGGAAAAAGATCCTACCCTTGCTCTCAAACTCAAGTATTTTGAAGAAGCAAAATCCGCTACTACAGCAAACGGAAACTTTGACATCTGCGCGCAGATAAATACCTTGTTCGATGCTTATAACGCACTCCACGGTGTTGATATAAGAGACGAACTTTATGAAATCGTTGGCGATGCGGATATGCTTATATTCGACGTTACCACCGACAAAGCGGTGACCGAATACACAGTGGGCGATAGCATCACTTTCAATATCGCTCTCCGTGACAAGACGACAAACAACCTCATCTCCTGCAATTCAGTTTCCTATTCTTATCAGATAGAAGGTTGTGCAAAGAAAATAGGAACACTCTCCGCTCCCAACGGTACTTGCTCATTCACAATTCCCGCAGATGAAATAGCAGCATCTCCTCTTGCAGATAAGGGTCTTGTTATAAAGGCTAATGCAGAAGCCGCAGGCTTTGCAAATCAGGAAGTGTTCGCAGGCGGCGCAATCGTTGATATGGACAAAATCACGGTAGCAGTAGAAGAGCCCGAGGACTTCGAAGAATTCTGGAAAGGTCAGATAGAAAGACTTCTCGACGTTGATCCTACTTCAACCGTAGCAGACAACACCTACGGCACAGTAGACGGCTACGATGCAGTTACTATTTCCGACATCAAGAGAACGGAAAACGAAAACGGTTATGCAGTCTACTCCAAAACAAGCGGAAAGACCATCACAGAGGATAACTACTTCCACGCGATCCCCGTAGATGAAGCAAGAGTTACGTATCTTCAGTCAAAAGGACTTGTTCCGAGTTTCAATACCTCCAACCTCAAGAATTATTACGTATACGAACTCTACCTCAAAGCACCCGGTCCTAACCCCGCAGTTGCTACGATAACTATTCCTAAATATCCTACCGCAAATACGAAGATAATCGCCGCCTTCCAGGGCTATAGCGCATCTTCTCCCGGAATTACTATTTCTTCGGGTGACATCTACGTTGTTGTTTCACACGCAAGTTACTGGATAGACGCATCTATGGGTGACCTCTATCAAGAACTCCGCGACGGTATACTTAACGCATACGGTAGAGCAAACGGAAAAGTAAACAGTGACTTCAACGATGCAAACGACAACTACATTCTCTATATGTTCTTGCGTAACCTTCAGATTATGCGTTTCGTTACCGACCTTCCCGAAACAACCGAAGGAATGGCAGACGGCGTATTGAAGAACATCTACGACCAACTCATTTATGCGAGAAGTTTCGGCGGTGGCAAGAACGTAAAACTCTCAGGAAGCAGTATGGGCGGTTACCAGACTCTCGGTTTGGCGGCGCTCATCAACTTCTACAACATCTACAACGGTGAAAACGAAGACATCTCGTTGACCGTATGTGAGTCAGGTGTTCCCACATTCTGTAACTTCGCAGGTCCTTCAATCGACGGACGTTTCGGAAGAACGAACGTAGATATGGGTTACGAAGGAAATAACCACGACTACTTTGACGCGGCATTCCTTGCCCGTTATATCGTAGCACCCGTTACAATAACCCGTTGCGGTCTCGGCGACTATACTTGTCCCCCCGCAAGTATTATAGCGGCATATAATAACCTCAAGTGCGAAAAGACGATGCACGTATATCAGAATTCCACCCACGGTTATTACTTCAGTACAAAGGATTACCCGAATATCCCCGTTGAAAATTATAAAACAACGGTAAGTGAAGCATCACAACTCGGAAACTAATCTTTTATACAAAAAACTTCACACCATTCTTTGCGTTAATTCGCAAAGAATGGTGTTTTTTTGCGCGAAAATTATGCACAAAAAAAGAAGAAACATTTGTGCATAGTGGCGAAAAGTAATGAAAACTGTGCAATATATTTACTTTTTCATCCATTTGTGATAAAATATATCATCTATACTTATACGCTTTTATATATTTTGTTGGACGAATTTTATTATTAGAAGGGGAAAACCATGAAAAAACGAATTTTAGGTTTGCTTTTAGCAATACTTATGGTCGTTACTTCCGTGCCGCTTTACGCATTCGTTGCGTTTGCCGCAGATATTGCGACCGAAGGAGAAACAAATACTCCTATAACACAAGCGGAGTATAACTACGACCAACTTTACGTAGGTTATAACGCTTTGGCGGGAAGTTTTGAAAAAACTTCACTTGTCGTAGACTTTTTCGCTGCAAAGGAAGAAGATGGTACGCTAACCCCCAACAGCGAGGAAAATCAAAAAAATGAAAAATTGGGGTCGAGTATAAGATTTACACCCGCAGCCTCCAATTACACCAAGCACAAAATATATGCCCCGGACGGTGTTACCTTCACGGGCGGTACTTCGGCTATTTTGTCGCCATGGTACTTTGAAAACTGGTTCAAAGAAGGCTTCTGGGAGTGGGAAGTCGCCGGAGGAAGAAGCAGCGGTAACGGCAAGTTGGAAGATATGCGTACCGCGAATAATGGATATACCTCGGGTGACATTGAGAAAATCAAGAATGGCACTACTATATACGTGCAAAAAATGGAAGTAAGCGGCGAGACCGATTACTATATGCAGAATGGCGAGTGGGCAAAGAAGACCTATGCATCAAAGTGGCAGGACGGACATCTACGCCTCGGTGCGAATTCTACGCTCTCACTTGGAAGTGCTATTGATAATGCGAAAAAAGAAACTCCAAGTTATACCGTACAGTTTGTTGCGAAGTCCTATTCCGCTACGGCAGAATGGACTGCTTACCTCGGTATGAGATACGTATTAAAAGGCGGCACAAACAAGATTACG
>JAZOLR010000059.1:0-8803 GCA_045653255.1 Eubacteriales bacterium
GGTCGTTGAGTATATAGGCCAGAGAATAAAGATGGTAAATACAGGTTACGAAAATATAAAACTTACGACGAAAGAAGACCTGCCGACCGCCGAGACAATATTGAGAAAAAGAAGAGAAGAAGAGCAAAAATCCCAAAAGAAAGGGAAAAAGAAATAAAATGGAAATGAGAATAGGACACGGCTACGACGTCCACCGTTTAGTGAAAGAAAGAGACCTTATTATAGGCGGAGTGAAAATTCCTCACGAATACGGTCTGCTTGGACATTCCGACGCAGACGTGCTTTTGCACGCGGTTATGGATGCCATACTCGGCGCTCTTGCGGAAAGAGATATAGGAAAGCATTTTCCTGACACAGACGAGCGATACAGAGGAATTTCGAGCCTCGCGCTTCTTTCTGAAGTTGGAAACCTTATGAGTGCAAAAAATGCGAAAGTAGTAAACATAGATTGCACCGTTATAGCGCAGAAACCGAAACTTTCACCGTATATTGAAGAAATGCGCGACAATATAGCGAAAACTCTATCAGTAGAAAAAGAAAGAATAAACATAAAAGCGACGACGGAGGAGCACCTCGGCTTCACGGGAAGAGAAGAGGGTATTTCCTCTCACGCCGTCTGCCTTTTGGAGAAAAAATAAAATATGCGAAAAAATCGGTGCGCGCCCCTCGATTGACGGCATACGCCGTCAGCCGATAGGGCAGGCTATATAAAGAGTAATAGACACAGTAAAAAAATCACGGCCTTGCTTTGTTATCGTCACCGCGTCTTTTGCTCGGATTTTTGTCGCACTATTATATCTTATGGAAATTACGTTTCAATTGACACAGTAAAAAGAAAAAGAAAGAGGTAAAAAAGAAATGATGGAAATATCCCCTTCCGCGCTCGCGTGCGATTTTGCGAAACTTGGAGAAGAAGTAAAAGAAGTTGAAAAAGCAGGCGCAGACTACATACACCTTGACGTAATGGACGGAGTTTTCGTTCCTAATATATCGTTCGGTATTCCCGTTATAGCGTCTTTGAGAAAGGTTACCGACATTCCCTTTGACGTGCATCTTATGATAACCGAGCCTGAACGTTATATCACCGAATTTGTCAACGCAGGCGCAGATATAATCACAGTACACTACGAGGCTTGCAGCGACATAGCAGTAACGCTTGACGCTATTCGCCTCAACGGTAAAAAAGTCGGTCTTTCAATAAAACCCAATACCCCCGCATCTGCAATCTTCCCCTATCTTGACAAGTGCGATTGGGTACTTATAATGACGGTAGAGCCCGGTTTTGGCGGTCAGTCTCTTATCGAATCCACCTTGCCGAAAATAAAAGAAATAAAAGATGAAGCAAAAAGACAGGGAATTAACATAAAAGTTGAGGCAGACGGCGGAATAGGCGCGAAAAATATCGCGCTTTTGCGTGACGCAGGAGCGGATATAGTTGTTGCAGGTTCTGCGGTATTCGGCGCACCCGACAGACGCGTAGCAATAGAAGCGTTGAAAAATGTGTAAAAACCCCTTGCAAAAGAAAAAGAATTGTGTTATAATATTAGAACAAAACTTAATTATCTTGAATATTTCTTATCGAGAGCGGTGGAGGGACTGGCCCTATGAAACCCGGCAACCTGTTATTACAAGGTGCTAAATCCTGATAGATGAGACAAAAACTCGGTGTGCTCTCGTCTCGCCGAGTTTTTCTTTTTCAAGGTATCTAAAATCAAAGTAAATGAAAAATAAAATATATGTGAAAAACAAAAGGAGAACAAAATGAGAAAACTGTTTACATCAGAATCAGTTACAGAAGGACATCCCGACAAAATATGCGACAAAATATCCGACGCGATACTTGACGAACTTCTTCGCGCAGACCCTCAGTCCCGAGTTGCTTGTGAGACTTTCGCTACCACGGGTGTAATAAACGTAATGGGTGAAATAACCACAAACGCATACGTTGACATTCAAGGTATCGTTCGTGAGACGGTACGTGAGATAGGTTACGACCGCGCAAAGTACGGCTTTGACTGCGACACTTGCGCCGTTCTTACTTCTATCCACGAGCAGTCCCCCGACATCGCCCTCGGCGTTGACAAGTGCAAAGAAGCAAAAGAAGGAGAAATCACAGACGAACTCGACACGGGTGCAGGCGACCAGGGACTTATGTTCGGCTATGCTTGTAACGAAACCCCCGAACTTATGCCCCTTCCCATATCCCTTGCACACAAACTCGCTATGCGTTTGACAGAAGTGCGTAAAAACGGTACGCTTTCCTATCTCCGTCCCGACGGAAAAACTCAGGTTACAGTTGAGTATGAAGACGAAAAGCCCGTTCGCGTTGACACTGTAGTCGTTTCCTCTCAACACGACCCCGAAGTTACGGTAGAGAAGATAAAAGAAGATATTATCCGCGAGGTAATAAACCCCATAATCCCGAAAGAACTCATTGACGGAGATATAAAGATATACGTAAACCCGACAGGAAGATTCGTTGTCGGCGGACCTCAGGGTGATACAGGACTTACAGGTAGAAAGATAATAGTTGATACATACGGCGGATATTCAAGACACGGTGGCGGCGCATTTTCAGGAAAAGACCCGACAAAAGTTGACCGTTCTGCATCTTATGCCGCTCGTTACATTGCGAAAAACATCGTTGCAGCAGGTCTTGCCGACAAGTGCGAAGTGCAGATTGCTTACGCAATAGGTGTTGCAAAACCTATATCCGTTATGATAGATTCATTCGGCACAGCGAAAGCAGACGAAGAGAAGATTTCCGAGGCAGTATCCGCGCTCGTTGACCTTCGCCCCGCTGCTATAATCAAGAAGTTTGACCTTCGCCGTCCTATCTACAAGAACTATGCGGCATACGGCCACATGGGAAGAGAAGACCTCGACACCCCGTGGGAAAAGACCGACATAGCAGAAGCACTCAAAAAAGCAGTAAAATAAAACACGGCAGAGAGGGAAAAGCCCTTTTGCAATCTTGATGCCAAGTTGAAACAAAAATAAAAACCGTAACCAAAACCGAATAGAACGCATATCATAATATAAAGTATTCTCTTTTAAGGAGGCTTTATGGATATTTCTCTGTTTGCCGAAATATGCGTGTGCGTTCTTGCGGTCTTTGGTGTATATTACATATTCCGCGACTTTGTTGCGTGGTGTTTGCCGAGAAAACATATTTCTCTCGGTGTTCACGCCGCGTTAGATAAATCGGAATACGAGTTGTATCTTGAACTTCGCGAGGCGGCACTTATCTCCGAATCTAACTCGGACTCATTTTCTGCGCCCGTGTTGCTCGTCGACTGTGAAGTCACACAAAAAGAATTAGAAAAACTGACCGAAACGGGCGCGCCCGTTTACGTATATTACAGAGGAAACAGTGAGTAATACCGTTGAACAAATAGAAGGTTTCGTAGAAGAAATAATATACCGCAACGACGCAAACGACTATACGGTTATGCTCGTTGCGTTATCGGAAGACGAATACACCGTTGCCGTCGGCGAAATACCAAACGTAGCCGTCGGCGAGGGTGTTGTTCTTTGCGGCTATTGGACAACTCACAAAGATTATGGACGTCAGTTTTCTTTTGACACCTATCAGATATTTCTGCCATACGACGAAGCCTCAATATACAAATATCTTTCAAGCGGTGTGATAAAAGGTCTTGGCCCTGCCACCGCGAAAAAAATAATACTCCGTTACTCAACGGACAGTTTCGACGTTATAGAAAATCACCCCGATTGGCTATGTGACATTTCGGGCATATCGCCGAAAAAAGCGGCGAAAATAAGCGAGTCATTCATTGAACAAAAGGAAATGCGCGGACTTATGATGCTCTGCGACGGAAAACTCGGGAACGCATCAATAGGGAAAGTATGCGGAAAGTTAGGTCCTGGTGCTGTCGGTATAATAAAGCAAAATCCCTATATTCTTTGCGAAGACGACTTCGGCATAGGGTTTGAACGCGCCGACGGAATAGCCTTGTCACTCGGTATAGAAAAAACTTCACCTTTCCGTATTGCGAGCGGAATTTCCCACATTCTTTCTTTTTCGGGAATGAACGGACATACCTGCCTTCCCCGAGAAGAACTTGTCACACTCGCGGCGGAAAAACTTTCAATAGATGAAGAAGCACTCAAAGTAAATATCGACGAAATGATAAAAAACCGCGACCTCTCGCAGTATTTTCTCGATGACAAGGAATATATATTTTCAAAGAAAAATTCAGAAGCAGAGCGCTACGTAGCGAGTAAACTTCTTGCACTTGACCGTATGTGCCCTATCTTTGATTATAGCGATATAGAAGGCTTTATACTGAAAATAGAATCAAGTTTTCGCATAAATTATGCAAGAATGCAGAGAAAAGCCATAGCAGAAGTTCTTCGCTCGGGCGTGACGGTTATTACAGGCGGCCCGGGTACGGGAAAAACCACGGTAATAAAAGCGCTTATCAACATCTTTTCTTCTCTTGGTATGGACGTAGCGCTTGCCGCCCCTACGGGAAGAGCGGCGAAAAGAATGTCGGAAGCAACGGGAGAAGATGCGAAAACTATTCACCGAATGCTTGAAATGGAAGCCGATGAGTTTGGCGTGACGCATTTCTCAAGGGACGAGAAAAATCCCCTTGATGAAAAAATCATCATAATAGATGAAGCGTCAATGATAGATATAAATTTGACAGAAGCACTTTTGCGTGCAACTCGCGGAGGTTCAAGAGTTATACTAATAGGCGACTCGGAACAACTTCCCCCCGTCGGAAACGGAAACGTACTGAACGACATAATAGATTCGGGGCGCTTCAACGTCGTGCGTTTGTCAGAAATTTTCCGTCAGGCACAAGACAGTCTGATAGTTACGAATGCCCACAAAATAAACAACGGCGAACCGCCTACCCTTGACCGTACAGACGGAGACTTTTTCCACGTTCTGCGGACGAGCGATGACACGGTGGCGACCACGGTTGCATCTTTGATAACTGAACGTCTGCCGAAAACTTACGGCAAGAATATAATAGAAAAAATCCAAGTAATCACCCCCTCAAGAAAAGGCAGAGCAGGCACGGAAAGTCTCAACACGCTCTTGCGTGATAAACTTAATCCGTCCAATAAGGCGAAAGCGGAACTTGAAGTAAAAGGCACTCTATTCCGCGAGGGCGACAGAGTAATGCAGATAAAATACGATTACGAAATAGAATGGGATAAAGGCAGTTACCACGGATACGGAATTTTCAACGGCGATATAGGTGTAATTCGCGAAATAAATAAAGACGAATTTACCGCAGTTATAGACTTCGACGACAGAGTTGCCTATTACGATTCCGAGGGGCTTTGCGAACTTGAACACGCCTACGCGATAACAGTACACAAAAGTCAGGGAAGTGAATATCCCGTCGTTATAATACCTCTTTATTCCTGCGCCCCTATGCTAATGACAAGAAATCTCATATATACCGCAGTGACACGCGCAAAGCAAATGGTTATAACAGTCGGTCGGAAAGAGATTATAAACCAAATGATAGAAAACGACCGTCACACTATGCGTTATACCGCGCTTTCTGACAGATTGAAGAAAATGGAATAAAAGCAAAATAAAAAAGTGTTGCATTTAGATAAAATCTGTTGTATAATAATCTTTGTAAAAAACGTCAGAGGAACGAACAATGCAGAAGAACTTGGGAATTGACTTAGGAAGTTCAACGATAATAGTCAGCAGTGCCGACGAAGGCGTGCTTTCCCGTGAAGCAACCATCGTTGCAGTAAGAAAAGCGGATAACTCTCTGCTTGCCGTTGGAAACGAGGCAGAAAAACTTTTTTCGCGTAACAAAAGCGGAGAAGTGAGGATAGTAAGACCGCTTAAGGAAAGCATTATTACAAAAGAATATACTCATAACTTGATTTCTGCGTCAATCAGGTCTCAAACCGAGCGAAACGAAATTGCAAGAGCAGTAGTTAGCGCTCCTTGTTACCTCAGTGAAGTTGAGGAAATTGCGCTTCGCGAAGTTGTAGTTCAAGCAGGAGTGAAAGAGGCGTTTCTCGTCTATTCGCCCATTGCCGCACTCGTTGGCGGAGGAATACCGCTTGACCGTTCAAGTCTCACCGTGAACATTGGCGCGGCTCGTACGGATATACTCCTCATTTGCAAGGGAAGAATATTCTACAAGAGCACACTTGACGTCGCGGGTGACCATTTTGACCTCGCGATAGCAACCTACATAAACGAAAAATACGGCGTAAAGATAAGTCTTCGCACGGCAGAAGCGGTGAAGACGAGTATCGGCACGGTATGGCTCAGCAGCGATAGAAAATACATAGACATAAAGGGCAGAGACGCAAGGACGAGAGAGATAAGAACAGTACGCATTTCGTCTGACGAAATGTTTACTGCGCTTGAAGAGCCGACCTCGGCTATCGTCGGTGCTATCTGCAACGCTATATCAAAAATTCCGACAGATTGCGTAACCGACGTATTTGAACGCGGAATAATGCTCGCGGGCGGCGGAAGCGCCCTTGACGGACTTGACAAAATGATAGGCGGAGTTACCGAAGTACGCACTCGCGTGCTTGCAAACCCTGCGGATTGCGTATCTCTCGGGCTTTCGAAGATAATCTCCGTATTGCCAGAAAAATTGCCGAAAGGTACTATCAACGTATCGAAAATTTGTATAAAGACAGTAACTGAAAAGGGAGGATAAAAGAATGAAAATGAGTAAAAAAGAAGCGCGCAAAAAACTTGCCGTAAGAGTGCTTTGTATTTTCCTTGCAGCACTTATGTGTATGAGTGCAGTAGCAATGATAATTATGTACCTCTAATAAATAAGTTTTAATTTTTGCCAATAATTAAAGAAAAAACTCTTGACTGTTTGACTAATATCGTTTATCATTAGTCAGGAAAAATAAAAATAGGAGAAAAACAATGAAAAAATTACTTTGTTTCATTTTGTGCGCTATAATGCTTTTGTCGCTTGTAGCGTGCGGTGACAAGACCCCCGAAGTTACAGAAGGAAGCGTAGCGGAAGACGGCGCAAAACTCAACGGCGTTGCGTTTACAGACTATAAGGTAGAAGCGGCAAACGACGATGCGAAAAATGCAGCCGCACTCCTTGTTGAACTTCTTGCAGATTGCGGCATTACCGCATCTGAAACTGCAGAAAACAGTATCATAGTAGGATCTTCAAAGACAACACTTGCAGAAAACGAATACGTTTACGAAGCAGACGGTAACACAGTTTACGTAAACGGAAACGGCGATGGCGCATACGAAGCGGCAGTTCTTCTTTTCGTTTATGACTTGTTCGGTTTTGACGGCTACAACGCAGATAAAATCAGCGTAAAAGACGCCGCTTTCACATCTGTAAAACTCTCTTATGAAAACAACATAAAAGACAAGTTCTCCCCCATTGAAATATACGTTGCGACAAGCGGAGATGACTCTGCTAGCGGTACGAAGGAAGCCCCCCTCGCTTCTATGGCAGGCGCAGTAAAACTTCTTGAAACCCTCGCAGGAAAAACTCTTTGCCCCATTAACGTGAAGTTTGGCGCAGGCGAGTATGTATTCGACTCATCTGTAAAAATCACAAAAACCACAAGCGGAAAGATTTATTCCCCCATTGAATTCTCGGCAGAAGACGGCGCAGACGTAAGTTTTGTCGGCGGTGCGAAGATTCCCGCAAGTGCTGCTGCAAAGGTTACCGACTCCGCAATTCTTGACAGAATAGCAAACGCAGATGCAAAAGATAAGATATACGTAGTTGACCTTTCTGACTACTTTGACTCTATCCCGAAAGTTTCCAACCAGAGCATTGACGACTACTATCCCGCACTTTTCTATGTAGACGGTATAGCGCAGACAATAGCACGTTATCCCAATGAAGGCTCTTCTATCGAAGTTACCGCTTGGGCGACTGATATGGAAGGCGACGGATTCCCCTTCTACTTCATTTATATGTCTGAAGAAGTAGGAAAACACGCAGAAACCGCTTGGTCACAACTTGCTTACGAAACCGTATTCGCGACAGGATTTTTCTCTTCCGACGATTACGATGAAGGCTTCAGTATCTACGAAGTAGCAAAAGAAACGAGCGAAATGCGTAAAGAGCACGAAGGTAAGTACTACTTCCGTACATACACACAGATTTATGACAAGATAACAGAAGGTCAGTCCTTCTATTTCCACAATCTCCTTGAAGAAATCGACGTAGCGGGCGAATACTTCATTGACACCGTTGCAAAGAAACTCTATTTGTATAGTGACGGAAACATCTCCGACGATATGTACGTATCAAATCTCGGTGATACAATGATAAACATAGCAAGCGGTCCGTCCGTCATAACAATAAAGGGAATTGATATGGGATACACAAGAGCAAAGGCAATAAACGTACAGGGCTCAAAGCGTATAGTTATAGAAGATTGTAACTTCAATGCAATTTCCGCAAACGCAATTTCCGTTACTTCTACAACAAACTCCGAGATTAAAAACGTTACAGTTTCCGAGTGCGGACGCGGCGGTATCGTATTGACAAGATGCGGTAGCGTATCCAATGGCACGGACGCAAACGTTACAATATCCGGTTGTACTGTAAAAGACGTAAACCTCGTTAAGTATACGGGTAGCGCTTGTATCTCTATGACAAACTCTTGCGGTATTACACTTGTAAATAACACTCTTGAATGTGTAAATACCATAATCGAAGATAACGTAAAGAATATCACAAAGTAAAATAAAAAGGTGAGCATTAGCGTAGTGCCCTTAAGGACACTACGCAACTATGAACGCCTGCGGCAAGTTTAGAGTTATGATTGGCTGCGC
>JAZOLR010000060.1:0-1434 GCA_045653255.1 Eubacteriales bacterium
TCCCCTTCTTCTGCGGAACTGTGGTTTTCGTTTCGAAAAAAGGTATTCCGCTTTACGCTACTGTACAAAAGAAGATTGACGCAATGACGCGAGTTGTCCGCGAGGACGCGCAGGGTATACGCGTTATAAAGGCTCTTTCAAAAAAGGAATACGAGCGTGAGCATTTCGACCGTGCTAACCGTGACCTTGTCGCGACCGAAAAACGCGTGAGTTTCATTATGTCCGCGACAAATCCTACGATGCAGATGTTGCTCAATGTCGGTCTTGTCGGAGTTGTGCTTGTGGGTGCGTATCTTGTAAACGGCGATATAACGAAGCCAGGTAGAATTATCGCGTTTTTGCAGTATTTCACTCTCATTTCAAACGCGATGATGGTCATGACGAGAATATTTATGATGTACTCAAAGGGCATCGCATCGGCAAACAGAATTTCAGAAGTGCTTGACGTGGGATGCGAGATAGAAAAGAAATGCGACCTTGACTTCCCAAATAGAAAAAATGGCTCACACATTGAATTCAAAGACGTTACTTTTGGATATAATGCAAACAAAAGTGTACTTTCTGACATAAATTTCAGACTTGAGCGCGGTCAAACGCTCGGAATTATCGGTGCGACGGGTTCTGGAAAGAGCACGATAATTCAACTGCTTATGCGTTTTTACGACGTAAACAAAGGCGGAATATACATAAACGGTGAGGACGTGCGCACACTTGAGGGCGACGAACTTCACAAGAAATTCGGTGTTGCTCTGCAAAACGACTTCATATATGCGGCAACGGTGCGCGAGAATATCGACTTCGGTCGCGACCTCTCAGACGAGAGCATAAGACGTGCAGCAGAAAGAGCGCAGGCACTTGAGTTCATTACGCAGTTTGAGGAGGGGTTCTCGCACGAGTTGACCTCAAAGGGCACAAACGTATCGGGCGGACAAAGACAGAGACTTCTTATTTCCCGCGCTCTTGCGGCAGACCCTGAAATTCTCATACTTGACGACTCTTCTTCGGCGCTTGACTACAAGACCGACCTGCAATTGCGCCGCGCGATAAATGAAATCGAGGGCGATATGACGGTTATAATAGTCGCACAAAGAATAAGTTCTGTAAAGAATGCGGACCTTATTATCGTGCTTGACGAAGGAAAAATAGCGGACATGGGCACACACGAGCATTTGCTTGACAATTGCGACATTTACCGCGAGATAAGTGAATCGCAGATGGGAGGTGCTTTCGTTGAATAAGGGAATGAACAAAGTGCTTTCGTACAATGACACAACGAAAGGCTCGAAAATCAAGGTTGTGCGCAGACTGTGCACGTATATTCTCAAATACAAGTGGCTTGCGCTTCTTGCACTATTCACTATGCTTTTCTCAAACCTGCTTGCACTTGCCGCACCGAAACTGTCGGGACTTGCAATTGACGCAATTGGGCCGGGG
>JAZOLR010000061.1:0-2600 GCA_045653255.1 Eubacteriales bacterium
GTCCGTCCGCAAGAACGATGACGGTGGAGTTTTCTCCCTCCTCTACCACGTCTATGTGGTCACCGCAAAGCTCCTCACCAAAGTGGTTTATACTTCTATAGCCTATATCTGCACATAAATCATTCATCGCCTATAGACTCCTTTAACTTTGTAAGCGCAATTTTGGTTTCTGCCGCCGTTTCACCGAGCAAAGATGCTATTTCCTGAACTATTCGCATCTGCTTTTCTACAACGGTATCCGCTACCTCTACCGTATGTTTATTAAGTCTTGCTTTTTTCTCTCTGTCTGCTTCTTCGTCTGTGATATCGCGCATAATGCCGATAAGCATACGCGAGTCGGGATCGTAAACTACGGTCTGTTCTACGTACTTTTTGTACTCGGCAAGATACGTGCGTTGGTTCGTCACCGTTCTTCCGCTCGTCTTCACCTGAATGAATACCGTCGGGTCGAGAATACGGATAACGGGCTCGCCGAGGACGTCGGATGCCGCACGGATGTTCATAATCTTGCGTGCCGCCTTGTTTATCTGCTGAACTTCAAAATCCTCATTGAGAACTATAAGTCCGTTAGGCGTATTGTTTACTATCGTGTCGGAGAAACTCTCCGCTTTATCTTTAAGGAACGGCAGACACATTGAAATTTCTGCCTTGCCCTGAATTATCGCTACTGCTTTTTCACGGCAGGAGTTATATCCGCAAGAACCGCAATTGAGTTCATCCGTGGGCTTGAATTTGCCCATTTGGCGAAGAACGGACATAATCTCCGTCTCACTTGGTGCGGAAAGTCTGTGCTCGATCATTGAGAAATTCTTTTTGAGTTCATTTGGTGCCGGCTGGTCTGCGTCAAAGTCACGTTTTCCCGCATATTCGGAAATAGTCACAAAGTCTTTTATGGGTGAGGTACTGTGATATTTTTCCATAACGGGACCGCCTATACAACTGCCGACGCAAGCAGACATTTCAATAAAGCAATTATGTATTTTTCCGCTTTCAATGTCTTTTAGAGCGGCGATACAGTTTTCCACGCCGTCAAGGGCAATATACGTATAGCCGTTTATTCCGCTTTCCATTGTCTTCAAAACTCCGCCCGTTGTCGGGAAGAAGCGCGCGCGGCTATCTTCTTTTATATCTTTTTCTTTTTCAAGTTCTATTCTTTCGGATTTTAGCCAATTGGTAAGTTCTTCAAACGTGAGTACGGCGTCTACTATTCCCTCGTAATATTCGGCTTCATCCTTTTTTGCAACGCAAGGACCGATAAATACGGTTTTTGCGCGAGGGTTTCTCTTTTTAATATCCGCGCAGTGCGCCTGCATAGGAGACATAACGTCTGCGAGATATTTAAGAGATGAGGGGAAATATTTTTGAATAAGAAGATTCACAGAATGACAGCAAGACGTGATAATTATATCTCTTTCGTCTTCTCTTATCATTCTTTCGTATTCTTTTTTTACTATGGTAGCGCCTATTGCGGTTTCTTCAACGTCGGCAAATCCGAGTTTTTTGAGCGCGCGACGCATAGACTCAATTCCTACGCCTTCATAATTGGCAACAAAAGAGGGCGCAAGGCTGACAAAGACAGGCTCGCCGCTTTGAAGCAAAACGCGCGCCGTTTCCGTGCCGTCTACTATTTCTTTCGCATTCTGCGGACAAACGACAAAGCAATGACCGCACAAAATGCACTCATTGCCTATGATATGCGCTTGATTTCCCGAAAAGCGAATTGCCTTGACAGGACAGTGACGGATACACTTATAACAGTTTTTACAGTTCGATTTTTTTAACGTCAAACAATTTGGCATAGCCGTCAATTCCTTTCACTTACTATTACATCAAGTATGTTTTTCTTGAAAAATTCTCTGAAATTTTCTTTCGTGATTCCGACAATAACTTCATCGTTCACTTGTACTGTCACACCGACTCGGTTGCACTTTCCGATACAGAAACTTCCCGAAAGAACTACTTCGTCCTCTATGCCGTGTTCCTCTACGGATTTTTCAAGCATTTCAACAATTTCGGCAGATCCTTTCAAGTGACAGGACGAGCCAACGCAAACCTGAACGAACAACATATTTTTACACCTTTGCCAAAATTTCTTTTTCAAAGAATTCGCCGACTGTGTCGGGAGTTACGGAATAAAAAGCGTCGTCTACCGTTACGCATACGCCCTGCTGACATTTGCCCATGCAGAACGTGCCGCCGAGTTCAACCTTTTCTCCGATATTTTTTTCCGCTATCAAATACTGAAGTTGTTCTACCACCTGACGAGAACCTTTTATGTGGCAAGAACTTCCGATACAAACCGTAACTTTAATCATAATCTTTAAATCCTCTCTTAAACTCTTATAAATATTTTTGCTTGATGCGGGAAATCCCGCATCAAGCGTTTTGTTTTTTATTATTGATAATCTACAACGCCAACCCAAGTCATAAGGAATTCGCGTTCTTTTTCGTTACCCTTTACGGACTGAGATGCGGCAACGTTAGGCATCCACTACTGAACGTACTGCTTTGCGGTATCGCTCTGTTTGCAGAAGTGGTTGAGGTAGGTTTCTGGACCTTCTATATCTCCGTTGTGCCAGAAAAGAAGGTAGGTAAGCGCA
>JAZOLR010000062.1:0-3115 GCA_045653255.1 Eubacteriales bacterium
TGTTCTTTTCGCTATCGTCTATGAATATTGTTTCTTCGGGAGAGATTCCACACGAAGAGCATAAATACTCAAAAATTTCTCTATTCGGCTTTGTCTTTTTGCACACTGATGAAAAGATGCATTTTTCAAAAAGCGAGAGAATAGATATTTCATGTGAATGATCGGCGAAATATTGAGATATATTCGATAGCAGAAACAAACGCACGCCGTACTTTTCTTTTATATCAAGAATAAGTTCGCGCATTCCTTCTATTTCGGGGATATTATATATCCAATTATAGTAAATTTTTTCCGACACTTCCCAAAGCCTTTCAGGAAGTCTTGATTTTACCCCCGATAAGACTTCTTCATCGGTTATCTCACCTGCGTCAAGGGCATCCCAATAAAGTCTGTCAAAAAGAACATCGCACAAAAGTTCAACGTCTTCTTTCGGTGTTTTTATATACTGCTCTACCATATACGAAGGCTCAAATTTGATGAGCACCATTCCAAAGTCAAACACAAGATTTTTTATCATAGAAAATCAAAATTCCTTTCACGTCATAAATTAAGCAACTGAAAATACGCTTTGCGTTGCAAATAGGCAGTTAGCGCGTATGGTCTGCCCTCAGTTAGACTCCTTGCAAATCGGAAGTTCTATATAGGATTCGCTCAAGTCAACTGTATTGTTTGCGACTTTTGCCGTTGTTTGCGTATGGAATGCGCCTTTTTGATTGGTATGAGGGACGTAATGCGGCCACGCAGAAGAAGAAATATCAATCCTCAATTTCTCACCTTTTTTGACTACGAATGAATGTTCATCAAAAGAAAAACTTATATCAATTTCGCTATTCGGCATATATTCCGAAACGAAATTAGATATTTTATTGATGTCATCGCGAATTCCGTAATCTCCTTCTTCTTTGCAAAGGCTTATTCTGACGTAAAAGCAGGTATCTTCGCAATCGGAGTTTACTTTCAGTTTTGCTTTTATTTTTCCTTTTATATAGGTATCCTCTTCAAATTCGGGAGTGTAGCAACTAATTATATCGTATCTTGAATTCGGTGGATTCTGCCACGCATTTCCGCCGAAATTGGCAGAAAGACCGCCTGAAAAACTTGCAGGGTCATACGGATTGTATTTGTACGTAACCTTTCCGTCGCCAAACTTGATTATTTCTTTATTCGTTGCGTTGTAGAAATCATCGCAACACCACTTGTTATCAAAGAGTTTGTAGTAGGTTACTTTACCCTTTTCAAACGGTGAGGCGCACTTCCCTCTTATTGAGTTTGCCCAAGCGAGTCGGTAATCGCCAAACGTGTCAAACAGTTTGCCGCCTTCGAAAATTATCGGCTGCTTTTCTCCACTTCCGCTATGGTCAAAGGGATGTACGGCAAGTGCACACATAGCGCGGGTTTCTTCGTCAAGACCGCGCCACATATCAAATACACCGCCCGTGTAGATATCGTAAAAGCCTGTCACAAGCAGTATAGGGATTTGTGCGTGTTTTATTGCATTGTGGGCTTCGCCGCCGCCATAACGGGTATTCCAAAATTCATCGTTTCTCTCGGGATGACTCAGTATTTCATCAAAATCTTCGGCAGACTTTCCAAAGACGGTACGTGAAAAGTCAGAAAGCGGGAGCATCTTATAAGTGTCGGTTGAATAGTTCTTTTTAAGATCGCTTTTCTTTTTATACATATTGACGTACCAACCGCCGTGAAGACCTACCTTGAAGAAACCGTTGCGATAGTTGCAGTTATACCGTTCGCAGTCCTGCACTTCAAGTATAGCACCCTTGACGTCATTTGCAAAAGGCGCAGTAGTAAAATGCACGGAAGAAGTGTAACTTATGCCGAACAAATAAAGTTCTTCGTTATAGAAAGGTTGATGCCTTATCCATTCCTGCAAAAACAAGCCGTCTTCTCGCTCGTTTATGTATGGTACACAATTGCCACTACTCTTCCCTCTGCCACGACAGTGTTGAGAAACAACGGCATAGCCTTCGGCAAGCCAAGCAGAGAACTCTTTTTCCTTATTTTCGCATATTTCATTTTCCGAAATCATTTCGTCAGAATCAACGTAAGGACTTCTGCATATAAGAGTAGGATATACTCCTTTATTATCAGGCAAGCACACAACTGTAAAAAGGTCTGCGCCGTTACAATGCAAATATTCATAATATGAGTTCATATAAGCCACCGCCTTTCTTTGTGTTATTATAGCACATGTATGAGAGGTTGTCAATTTGTTTGTGAAGCAACTTCATTCAAAATCCGTTTATGTTGTAGGATAAATGAAGTTTTGGTTATATATTTTATAACAAAAAGGTCTGACTTCAAAAACTGTCAGACCTTTTTGTTATTTTTCAAAGATTGAGAACGCACCGCTTTTCAATGACTCAAGCATAATGGTCGCGCTGCTTATATTGGTAGCAAGCGGAATCTTCTGCACGTCGCAAAGACGAAGGAGCGCGGAAACGTCAGGCTCGTGAGGTTGAGCGGTAAGCGGATCGCGAAGGAATATAATTAAACCTAATTCTCCGTTTGCGAGCATCGCGCCTATCTGCTGGTCACCGCCGAGAGGACCGCTTTTCATTCTATGTATCGGAAGAGCCGTTTCTCCCATAATAAGAGTTCCTGTTGTTCCTGTTGCATAAAGTTCGTAGTTTGCAAGGACGTCTTTATACTTCTTTGCAAGTTCAATGATTTCTTCCTTTTTCTTATCGTGTGCTATCAATGCAATTTTCACAGTATAATCTCCTTTCATTTCAGCACTATATTCTTTGCATTTATTGTATCATACAAGCGTGAAATTGTCAACTATTCCACCGTAGCACATAACTATCCGTGACCTTTAATTTGAATTCATTGTCGGATATTTTCGCTTCTGTTCCGTTTTTACCGTCTTTCTTAAAAATATTATATCATAGAATCATATATTTTTCAACATATTAATATGCTTTTCGCCCGAAGGAAGAAAAGCCACCTCTATTATTCATTCTTCATCAGCGAAGCGACTTCATTCTTCATTATTCATTCAAAATCCGCTTAAGATAAATGAATGATGAATATTGAATAATACAAACAAAATGCAACTTAACAAATCACGCCAAAGGCGTGTATGTAATCCGCA
>JAZOLR010000063.1:0-2584 GCA_045653255.1 Eubacteriales bacterium
TGGTGTACACACCGCAGAGTGTGCAAAAGATGCAGGCGACAAACGACTTCTTACGGCAATCGGATTTAAAGACGTGGGAAAAGAAAATTTATTCGTAGATATGAACGGAATGTTTACCGGTGGCGCTTGCACCTCTCACAAATAAATACAATTAAAAAAACAAAACGCACCAATTTTCTTGTTGCGTTTTTATGTATTTTTATTTATTGTTGTCAAAGCGTATCAACGAAAAATCGCAGTTGAAACATTTCTTATTGTTGTGCGGATTTTCACTTCCGCAGACTGCACATATAAGGCAATCTGATTTTTTTGCATGAGAAACGACGATATACGGAAGTCCAAAAAATTTATATACCGCGTCGCCTACGTTATAATTGTCAACAATGCCTTTAATATCACCGTCGTTTGCCATATACGGTGCGCGTTCCGCTTTAATCTCTTTAAAGATCAATCTTCCGTTATCTTTTTGAATAGTCAAAGATATAACATTTCTCGCGACAGGGCGAGGAGTAATACCTTTAAACGTTGAATCTGTAACAGTTTTAATTTCCTTATTTATTATTTTTCCGTTCCAACCACTGTCAAAAAGTTTATGCGGGATGCCCGAAATCATAAACGGTACTAATAGCAAAACAAAATAGACAGTCTTTTTTATATTATCATCCGCCCCCTCCAAAAAGGATTCTCCAAAAAGAAAAATGATAATTGCCACCAACAATAATGACAGAAGGCAAGTAAAAATCCTTTTATAAACAGACTTTCGTACATATTCTTCTAAATCATTAGGCAACCTAATCAACACGTCCAACTCCTAAAATAATTCTCGCTATATTTTACGATTAGCAAAATCAATGACGATATACAATTTTACAGTCTTCCATACTGTCAACTATGGCAAGTGATTCTACTCTTATTCCGCTTTCACGAAGTTCATCTCCGCCGTGCTGAAATCCCTTCTCTATTGCAATAGCACAGCCTGCAACCTTTGCGCCTGCATCTTGGCATATTGAAATCAAGCCTTTCAATGCGTTTCCGCAAGCCAAAAAGTCATCTATTATCAATATTGTCTCATTTTGGTTGAGATATTCTTTAGCAACCATTATATCGTATGCTCTTCCGTGAGTAAACGACATCACGTTCGCAGTA
Source organism: Eubacteriales bacterium (assembly GCA_045653255.1). GTDB lineage: Bacteria > Bacillota > Clostridia > Oscillospirales > CAG-272 > UBA1740. Next base: position 1,147 of record JAZOLR010000063.1, read on the forward strand.
TACGTATCTCCCGAAACATTACCGGAGCGATTTTTCTTCGCGAAGACAACGGGAACGTTCATACAAGCGGCAGCGGCAACTGCTATCGCTATTCCCGATGACTCTACTGTAAGAATTTTAGTTACCCCGTCATCTTTATATAATCTTTTTATTTCCTCACCCATCTTCATAAGGAATGCAACGTCAAGTTGCTGGTTGAGGAAACTCCCAACTTTCAATATGTTTCCAGGCAACACTTCGCCTTCAGCCAAAATTTTCTGTTCAAGTTCTAACATAACGTCCTCCGTTTTTCGACTATTTTTTACAACATAATAAGTATACACTATATTGAAAAAATAATCAATAAGATTTTTAACAATTATAACAAAAATCCACCGTAAAAGGTGGATTTTTGTTATGTTATATCAGCAAATTACGCATTTGCCGCTTTTGCTTTTTCTATAATTCCTGCCGCTACTGACTGAGGAACTTCCTCGTATCTAACAACGGCAAAATCATATTTACCTCTACCTTGAGTAGTAGCGCGAAGGAATATTACGTAATCCTGCATTTCCGCAGACGGCACTTCAGCACTTACCACTTGGTATCCTGACTTTTTAGCAGATGCCTCTATACCCATTACTCTACCTCTGCGCTTGTTAATATCGCCCATGATGTCGCCGACATAATCATCAGGAACAGTTACAAACAATTCGCCAACAGGCTCGAGAAGTACGGGGTTCGCCTTCGGGATACCGTCCTTGTACGCAAGGTTAGCAGCAAGTTTAAAGGATATTTCATTACTGTCTACATCATGATATGAACCGTCGAAAAGGTCAGCTTTCAAGCGTACCATAGGATAACCTGCAAGTACACCCTTCTGCATAGATTCCTGAAGTCCCTTTTCAACCGCGGGATGGAAGTTCTTCGGTACAGAACCGCCGAAAATACTTTCAGTAAACGTCAAGCCGTCTTCTTCTCCGGGAGAGAACGTGATTTTAACGTGTCCGTACTGTCCGCTACCGCCGGATTGTTTCTTGTGCTTACCTTCCGCCTGAACGGTCTTCTTTATAGTCTCTTTGTAAGGAATCATAGGATCGCCAAGAACAACGGAAGTGTTGTAACGGCTCTTAAGTTTAGACACTACAGTATCTATATGAATATCACCTATACCGTAAAGAAGCATCTGCTTTGTATTGGGATCTATCTGATACTTAACTGTAAGGTCTTCTTCTAGCAATCTGGATATACCTTGTGAAATCTTATCTTCATCACCCTTTGCAGCAGGAACGATAGAACGAACCATATAAGGAGTGGGATACTGAACAGGGGTATATCTGATGTTCTGCATAACTGTTGTAAGTGTATCGTTTGTATTGGTTACAGAGAGTTTTGCAGTTACGCCGATATCACCGCAAACGAGTTCGTCAACTTCTATCTGCTTTTTACCTCTCATAGT
>JAZOLR010000064.1:0-9837 GCA_045653255.1 Eubacteriales bacterium
GCTTGTGCGACGAACTCGATAAGAACGGCGCAATGTCGTATACGATAGTTGTTGCCGCAACAGCAGCCGAAAGTGCGCCGCTTCAGTATATCGCTCCGTACAGCGGATGCGCTATGGCTGAGTATTTCCGCGAGCAAGGCAAGGACGTCCTCATCATTTACGACGATCTCAGTAAGCACGCCGTTGCTTACAGAGCCCTCTCGCTTCTTATCCGTCGTCCGCCGGGCCGTGAAGCGTATCCCGGTGACGTATTCTATCTCCATTCACGTCTGCTCGAAAGAGCTGCTTGCGTTTCGGAGGAATACGGCGGAGGCTCTATAACGGCACTCCCCATAATCGAGACGCAGGCAGGAGACGTTTCCGCATATATTCCTACTAACGTAATTTCTATAACAGACGGTCAGATATTCCTTGAGACAGAACTTTTCCACTCGGGAATTATGCCCGCTATAAACCCCGGTATATCCGTCAGCCGTGTAGGTGGCTCTGCGCAACTTAAGGCGATGAAGAAGGTTTCGGGCGAACTCAAACTTCTCTACTCGCAGTACCGCGAACTTCAGGCTTTCGCACAGTTTGGCAGCGACCTTGACGCAGATACGAAAGCGCGTCTTGCGTTGGGTGAACGCATAGTTGAAGTTTTGAAACAACAAAAGAATACGCCTGTACGCGTTGGCTGTCAGGTGGCTATCGTTTACGCCGTTATCAACGGTTATCTTGACGCAATTCCCGTAAAGAAAGTCAAAGAGTATGAGAAAAACCTCTTTGAAAAACTTGAAGCCGAGTATGAAAAACTGCTTGTCCGCTTCGAGACGGGTTACTACGAACAAGAAGATATAGAAGAGTTGAAGAAGGCTCTCGCCTCAATGCAGAGGTGACGGTATGGGCGCAGATATAAAAAGTCTCCGTACACGCATAAAAAGCGTAGACTCGACTTTGCATCTTACGAAAGCGATGGGGCTTGTCGCATCTTCAAAGATAAGACGGGCAACCGACGCTATGCACAAAAGCCGCGAATATGCAAAAGCAGTTGACGGTCTTATCTCTGTGCTTTGCGCCTCTCCCGAATGCGCTTCAAGTCCTTTTATGGAAGAGCGCAACACGGGCAAAACCCGAATTATCATAATTGCGGGTGACAGAGGACTTGCAGGCGGTTACAATGCTAACATTTTCCGTCTTGCGCGTGAGTATTCCGACGCGGAGTTTATCCCGATAGGAAAACGCGCGTGCGACAAGTATGCAGGAGAGCGTCGCTATGCCGAAAAGTTCGGTGTCGGCGATGCGTTTTCGCTCGGCGAAAGACTCTGCCGCGAGTTCAAAAACGGCGAGTTTGACCGTCTCGGTATAATATGCACGAAATACGTTTCAATGCTCACGCAGGAAGCCGAAATAAAGTGGGTGCTTCCGCTTACAAAACGCGAGAATGCAAACGAAGTAAGTATTCTTTTCGAGCCTGACGAGATAACCATACTCGACGCGGCGGTGACGGAATACGTAACGGGTATGATAGTCGCGAGCGTGCGCGAGAGTTTTGCATCCGAGGTAGCGGCGAGAAAGTGCGCTATGGACTCCGCAGGCAAGAACGCGCAGGAAATGATAGACGGATTGCAGTTGCAGTACAACCGTGCGCGTCAGGGTGCAATAACCCAAGAGATAACCGAAATCGTCGCGGGAAGCGGCACTTAAGGAGGAATGGATATGTCAAATAAAGCAACGGGCAGCGTTTCGCAGGTAATGGGACCTGTCGTTGACGTCCGCTTTGAAGCAGGATGTCTGCCCGCTATATATAACGCTCTGACAGTACAAAACGGCGAGAAAACTCTCACAGTAGAAGTCGCTCAGCATATAGGCGACAACGTGGCGAGATGTATCGCTATGGCGTCCACCGACGGACTTCGCCGCGGCACACCCGTTATTGACACGGGCGCGGCAATAAGCGTTCCTGTCGGCAGAGAAACACTCGGCAGAATTTTCAACGTTCTCGGTGAGCCCGTAGACAATATAGAAGCGCCGAAAGACGTGGACAAGTGGAATATACACCGCTCTGCCCCCGACTACGCTGAACTTTCTACTTCAACCGAAATTCTTGAAACGGGAATTAAGGTAATCGACCTTATCTGCCCTTATTCCAAGGGTGGTAAGATAGGTCTTTTCGGCGGCGCGGGCGTTGGAAAAACGGTTCTTATAATGGAACTTATCAATAATATAGCAAAACAGCACGGCGGTCTTTCCGTATTTACCGGTGTCGGTGAACGTACCCGTGAAGGAAACGACCTCTATAACGAAATGAAAGAGTCGGGCGTTCTTTCAAACACGACTCTCGTATACGGACAGATGAACGAGCCCCCGGGGGCGAGAATGAGAGTTGCTCTTTCAGGACTTACGATGGCGGAATACTTCCGCGCCGGCGAAGGTCAGGTCCTGCTTCTCTTCATCCACAACATTTTCCGTTTCACTCAGGCGGGAAGCGAAGCAACCGCACTTCTCGGACGTATGCGGTCGGCGGTTGGTTATCAACCCACGCTTGCGACCGAAATGGGCGCACTTCAGGAACGCATTACCTCAACGAAAAAAGGCTCTATCACATCAATTCAGGCAGTTTACGTCCCTGCGGACGACCTTACCGACCCTGCTCCCGCTACCACGTTTGCACATCTTGATGCGACGACGGTACTTTCGCGTAGCATAGCGTCTCAGGGTATCTATCCCGCAGTTGACCCCCTTGAATCAACAAGCCGTATTCTCTCCCCCGAAATACTCGGCGAAGAACATTACGCAGTTGCGCGCGAGGTGCAGAGAATTCTTCAGAGATACAAAGAACTTATGGACATTATCGCCATAATGGGTATGGACGAACTTTCCGACGAAGACAAACTCCTCGTTGCGAGAGCGAGAAAGATACAGAGATTCCTTTCTCAGCCTTTCTTCGTATCCGAAAAGTTCACAGGTATCGAAGGTACTTACGTACCGCTTTCCGAGACTATTCGCGGATTTAAAGAAATCGTAGAAGGTAAGCACGACGCACTTCCCGAATCCGCATTCCTTTTCGTCGGCACTATTGACGAAGCGGTAGAAAAGGCAAAGAGGGCGGCGCAATGAACACCTTTCGTTTAACCGTCTCTTCCCCCGACGGAAACATTTTCGACAGTGAAGCGGTTTCGCTTATCGCGAGAGGCGTTGAAGGTGAATTTGCGATACTTGCAGGTCACGCGCCTTTCATAACCTCGATAAAACCCTGCGAGTGCCGAATCGAACTTGAAGACGGCGAGGAAAAAACAGGTCTTACCGAGGGCGGAATACTCACAGTCTCGCGCGAGGGTGTAACTCTCCTTTCGGGCAGTTTCCGCTGGAAAGATAAAGAGTAAAATCAAATACTAATACCGTTTATTTAGGCGCAGTTTCCGTAAGGATACTGCGCCTAAATTGTTTTTCTCGGTGAGTATTCGATAAAAAACTTCTTTTCTTTGGTTGCCGCCTCGGTCTTACGGATAGCAACATTTCAACTTGGTTTTTATTTCACTTTACAATCGAAAGCCGTTTCATTTCTTTTTCTATTTCTGCGGAAGTTGTGCTTTCTACTGCCGACATAGGCAAGCGAAGTGAGTTTTCGCAAAGTCCAAGTAAAGATGCGGCGTAGTTTATAGGGGCGGGGGTGGTTTCCTTGAAAAGAAGTTGAATAAGACGGAAGTATCTCAATTGCAATTCCCTGCTTTTTTCTGCGTTGCCTATGAAAAACTCATTACAAAGTTCGCTCATTTCTCGCGGAATGATATTTGAAATAACTGATATTACACCCCTGCCACCGACAGATAAAACGGGCAGCGTCATACTGTCGTTTCCGCTATAGAGCGCGTAACGGTCGCCGAATTCGGCTATTATTTTCGTCGACTTGTCAATGCTCTGAGATGCTTCTTTTATTCCTATTATGTTTTCTTCTGACAAGAGACTTTCAAGTTGCGAGAGCGTTATATCCACCCCCGTACGCGATGGCACGTTGTAAACTATTGTTGGCATAATTTGAGAGATTTTCTTGTAGTGGGTAACCGTTCCCTTTTCTGTTCCCTTGTTATAATACGGAGTTACGACAAGCACGGCGTCTGCGCCGTGTGTGGCGGCGAAATTTGTATAGCGCATACTTACGGCAGTGCTTATTGTGCCCGTACCGACAATAAGCGGCACTCTGCCGTTTATTCTCTCGGCGGCGGCACAGAGCATTCGCTCGCGCTCGGTTTCGGTAACTGTCGGCGCTTCTCCCGTAGTGCCAAGCAACACAATCGCAGAAACGCCGTTTTCTATCTGAAAATCTATAAGAGAAGTAAGCGACGGATAATCTATAGCATCATCGCGAAACGGAGTGATAAGGGCAGTTGCCACACCCGAGAAAAGCGGTTTTTTCCCCTTTTTGTCGGTTATTTTGGTATTTGTGTTCATTATTTACCTCAATTTTCTTATATATACTTGAAAAGTTTTCGCGTTTGTTGTATACTCTATAACAGTATATGAAAACAAAGCCGAAGGGTAAATGAAATGCAAGAAAATATAGAAATAGTAAACGAAAGAATAGCGACCGCCCTCACAACGAGCGACTTTTTCTACGACCTGCCGCCTGAACTTATCGCGCAGGCCCCCGCAGAAAAGAGAGACAACTCCCGACTTCTCACGCTTGACCGCACAACAGGGGAAATAAACCATAAGAACTTTTTCAATATAAAAGAGCATATTCGCCCTGAGGATATTCTCGTTGTCAACTCGTCGAAAGTCATTCCCGCAAGACTTCTTGGAAAGAGTGCAAAGACGGGTTCTGACGTCGAACTTTTGCTTCTCCGTATGCACGATAACGGCGAGTGGGAAACTCTTGTGCGACCGGGTAAACGCGCAAAAATAGGCTCTCGCGTGAACTTTTCCGACATTCTCACAGCGGAAGTCGTCGACATAGTTGAAGAGGGCAACAGAATAGTGAAATTTGAATATTCCGACCGCTTCAACAACATATACGAGGTATTGAACGAGGTCGGAAATATGCCGCTTCCCCCGTATATAACCGAGAAATTAAAGGATAAAAACCGCTATCAGACGGTATATGCAAAAGAGGAAGGCTCTGCCGCCGCACCTACGGCAGGTCTGCACTTCACACGTGAACTTCTTGACGAAATAAAGGCGCAGGGCACAGGATACGCAGAAGTAACTCTGCACGTCGGTCTTGGCACTTTCCGTCCTGTAAAGGTCGACAAGATTGAAGAACATATAATGCACGCAGAGCATTTCTACATTACAGAAGAAACCGCGAAAGAGATAAACGCAAGAAGAAAGGCGGGCGGAAGAATTATAGCCGTTGGTACTACTTCCTGCCGAGTGCTTGAAAGTGTGACAGACGATAACGGCATTGTCCACGCGTGCAACGGCGAGACGAAAATTTTCATCTACCCAGGCTACAAATTCAAGGCGGTAGACGCCCTTATCACGAACTTTCATCTCCCCGAAAGCACCCTTTTGATGCTCGTTTCCGCTCTTGCAGGCAAAGATAACATAATGCGCGCATACAAGACCGCGGTAAAAGAAAAATACCGTTTCTTCTCTTTCGGTGACGCGATGTTTATTGAATAAAGAGATAACAGAAAATGAAACTTTCTTGCTTTTCAAAAAGCAAACATTGAGGTAATATTATGAAAGCGAAACAGATTGCAGAAATTCTTTTTGACTGGAATCCCACTACCAAACCTTGCCCGAGCGACAAGATGGATTTCGGTGACGAAAACACAGAGGTAAAAAAGGCGGCGGTTTGCTGCATTGCCACGTGCGACGTGATAAAGGCGGCAAAAGCGTGGGGCGCAGACCTCATAATCACTCACGAGCCGACCTATCACAGATACGAAAAAAACACCGAATGCGATATAGTGACGAAAAAGAAGCAAGAACTTGTAGAAAGCGTGAATATCCCAATATTCCGTGTCCACGACCACGTGCATTTCTCATATTGCGACCGCATTATTGAAGGTGTGCTAAAAAAACTTGAATGGAAAGGCACTTTCGACGGTGTGAAGGCATTCCGTTTTGATAAAGAAAAGACCACGCAAGAAGTTGAAAATGACATTCGCGAAAAACTCGGACTCAAGCATATCCGTATATGCGGTGCAAAAAACGCAAAAATAAAAACTATATCAATGTGCGTTGGCGCGTGGGGCGACGAGACCGTGCACGAAGAATTCGTAAAACCCGAAATCGACGCCGTTGTATGCGGTGAGATAACGGAATGGAAATCCTGCGAATTTGCAAGAGACGCCTACCAGTTGGGTATTGAGAAATCCCTTTTCTTGCTCGGTCACATGGGTTCTGAAAGAAGCGGAATGGAATTCGTGTGCGACTATCTCAAAGAAAAAGCACAAGAGGTCGAGTTTTTATATATCGACTGCGAAGAGGTTTACTGATACTTTCGGGTTACAGAGCCTACGCAAAACGAAAGTCAGCGGTAAAAGCAACCGAATACAAGAAAAACGGCAGAGAAATCTGCCGTTTTTGTATAGTTTTATTTACATTTTGCATTGTTTTGTCTTTTTATTTTATCTCTATTTTTGCTTCTCTTCCCGATATGCGAATGAAGTCCTCGTCTTGTCTATGCTTGCAGTTTTCAAGGGTTATATCGCTTTTTTTGTAAGAGATGCCCTCGACACCGCTAATAGTGAAAAGAGAAATTATTCCGTCGCCTAGGTCAGAGTTTCTCACCGTGATATTTTCAACGGGGGTAGCGGTGCTTATAAATGACTTTACAGGTGCTTTCACCTTGATATTTTCAAAGAGAATATTAGACTGAACAGGCATTTCGGAATAGGGGTAAACGCTATGCGACCAATTATCGTTGTCGAAATGCAAAGAAAATGCGACGGGGCGGTGTTTTTCTAGGGTTATATTGCGAAAAACTATATTTCTGCAGCCTGCGGAATGCTCGTTTCCTTCTTGCACCATAACCCAGACGATGCCGTCAAGGGTTTCTGTACCTTTTTCGTGTGTCGGGGGCGTGCTGGATACGTATTCATTTCCGTCAGGTCGCATATATGCGCGGTAGAGTCTGCCCGCATTCACAACCGTGTCGGAATTGCGTATTATCATTCCCTTTTTCCAATCTACCCAACTTCCCGCAAGGATACGGCAGAAAAATCCTGTGGTTTGTTCTTCGTCAAGTTCACGGCAATTCTCTATTACGCCGCCTTCTATCCAACCCAGTTCGGGATTTGAGCAAGCGTAGTCGTGGGCATTGAGCGCGATAGGATCGTCAAAAGTGCGAAAAAGTCCGTCTCTTATCTGAAATCCTCTGCCCTTTCCGAGATGTACTGCGTCTTTTTTGCCCTCTATATGCACGTTTTTCACGGTAATATTTTCAAAGGTGCAGACGTGTATTCCGAAATCCTCTTTTGGAAGGTCGAGAATTTCTATATCTTCTACCGTGAGATTTTCTATATAGTGAAATGCGAGATGTCCGCGCAGACCGGGCACACAAAAATCGCTCTGCACGTCGTCGCTTTTGCACTCAACTCCGTTACAGATAAGGCGGAGCCCCTTCACTTTTATATCTCGGTTTTTGGTTTTCGTGAATGCGCCGCGGTTTACTATCACATAGCCGTTGTGTCTCTGTTTCGTTGCGTTACGGCGAAGGATAAGTGTGGGTGAAAATATAAGAGACGTGCCGTCGTCAAGGTAGATAGGGTTGCATATATCTGCAATACCGTCGCCGTCGATATATACTTCGCGGTCAGAAAGAAGCGCGTTTGCGAGCGCTATGCTGTTTTCTTCTGCCGATGAAGAGGGACTAAATCCAAATTCTGATGCGTATATCATAACTTTCGCCTTTCTTTTCGTCTTTTTGTGTTTGGTTTCATTTTATCACAGAAAAAGAGGAATTGCAATAGCGAAATAACAAACCGCAAACGAGAAAATCGGGCATAAAATGCGTGTTTTTCGCAAAATTACGAAATATACTTGACTTTTTTTTACTTTAGTTATATAATAATAACGCTTAAATATAAAGACTGTGACGAAGACAGTAGGTCCGAGCATCTGCACAGCGAGTCGGGTACGGTGTGAGCCGACGCATAAATGCTCCTATTTCCGAATATCACTTCTGAGTCGCGGAGAGGAAAGGCGAAGGTCGCCGAGTATTTTCCGACGGGATTCCCGCCGTTACTGTGGGGGCATATATAGGTATGCTGAATAGGCTTTCGGGCTTTTTGCTCTGTCCTGTTTGGCGCAGGGCTTTTTTATTTTGTTTTTTTAATTAACTTTTGAATACAAAATTCACTTGCCTCGGCTTGTGAACAAAGGAGGATTTTACAATGTACGATAAGGTTTCAAATAACCTTAACTTTGTAGAAAGAGAGAAGGAAACGGTCAAATTCTGGCGTGAAAACGACGTGTTCAAGAAGAGTATCGACAACCGCAAGTGCGGCGAAACCTACACTTTCTACGACGGACCGCCTACGGCAAACGGTAAGCCGCACATCGGTCACGTTCTCACCCGTGTTATCAAGGATATGATTCCGCGTTACCGCGCAATGAAAGGCTACCACGTTATCCGTAAGGCAGGCTGGGACACTCACGGTCTTCCCGTTGAACTTGAAGTTGAAAAGAAACTCGGTCTTGACGGTAAAGAGCAGGTTGAACAGTACGGTCTTGCGCCCTTCATTCAGGAATGCAAGGAAAGCGTTTGGAAATACAAAGGAATGTGGGAGGAATCCTCGTCCGCTGTAGGTTTCTGGGCGGATATGGACGACCCGTACGTAACCTATCACAACGACTTTATCGAGTCTGAATGGTGGGCACTCAAACAGATTTGGGATAAAGGACTTCTCTACAAGGGATTCAAGATAGTTCCCTACTGCCCCCGTTGCGGTACTCCCCTTTCCAGCCACGAAGTTGCACAGGGTTACAAGGACGTAAAAGAAAAGTCCGCAATAGCGAAGTTCCGCCTAAAAGGCAAAGACAAGGAATACTTCCTCGCTTGGACTACTACGCCTTGGACGCTTCCCTCAAACGTTGCACTCTGCGTTAATCCCGACGAGGACTACGTAAAGATTGCAGTAGGCGAAGAAAAGTTCGTGCTTGCAGAAGCACTCATTTCCGCTAACATCAAGGACGAATACGAAGTTCTTGAACATTATAAAGGCAAAGACCTTGAATACGTAGAATACGAGCCGCTTTTCGACTTCGTACAGCCTAAAGGCAAGGCATACTTCGTTACTTGCGACAGTTACGTAACTCTTACCGACGGTACGGGTATCGTTCATATCGCTCCCGCATTCGGTGAGGACGACTCTCGCGTTGGTAAGAACTACGACCTCGCATTCGTTCAACTCGTTGACGGTAAGGGCGAAATGACAAAGGAAACCCCCTGGGCAGGTATGTTCTGCAAGGCGGCAGACAAAGAAGTTCTCTCTACTCTTAAAGAGAACGGTCTTCTCTTTGCGGCGCTTCCCTTTGAACACTCCTATCCTCACTGCTGGCGTTGCGACACTTCCCTTATCTACTATGCGCGTGACTCTTGGTTTATCAAGATGACCGCAGTACGCGAAGACCTTATCAAGAACAACAATACAATCAACTGGATGCCCGAAAGCATCGGTAAGGGACGTTTCGGCGACTGGCTTGAAAACGTTCAGGACTGGGGCATCAGCCGTAACCGTTACTGGGGTACTCCTCTCAACATTTGGGAATGTGAATGCGGCCACCGTCATTCGATAGGTTCAATAGAAGAACTCAAAAAGATGTCCGACAATTGCCCCGATGAAATCGAACTCCACCGTCCCTTCATTGACGAAGTTACCATCAAGTGTCCTAAATGTGAAGCACAGA
>JAZOLR010000065.1:0-3482 GCA_045653255.1 Eubacteriales bacterium
ATCCGACGGTACACGCCTTATGGATATGCTTGTAAACGGAGACTGATTTTTAAGGAGTTAATTATGACCTCAAATGTGCAAGAGAAAAACAATTCAAAAAGTGAAAGCAAGTTCATTCGTTGCGTTCGCGATGCTTTTGTGTTTGTAGAACTGATTGCTATATGCCTTGCAATAATACTTTTAGTCTACACGTTTTTCTTCAAGCATTCTATTGTGGTCGGCGACTCAATGAATATGACGTTAGTCAATGGCGACCACCTGATTACCAGCAACTTTATGTATACTCCTGAAAACGGTGATATAATCGTTTGCCAGGTTTCTGATGCCCAGCAAGAAAGTTACCCAAGGACGCTATCCCCCAAAGAAGCCATAGTAAAAAGAGTTATAGCAACCGAAGGGCAAAGAATTAAAATTGAAAACGGTACTGTTTATATAAACGAAACTCCAATTGAAGAAGACTACGCCTTCAATGAAAGTTTTGAAAATATGGACGAACTACTTGTTCCCGACGGATGCGTTTTCGTTATGGGAGACAACAGAAGCAACTCACTTGATAGCAGATATATAGGAGTTATAGACGAACGTCTCATTCTTGGAAAAGTGATTTTGAGAATAGCACCTTTTTCAAGTTTTGGCAGTGTCTATAATTGAGGAGGAAAAATGCCGTCAAACATTATACAATGGTTTCCCGGTCATATGGCGAAAACTCGCCGAATGATTCAAGAGAACCTTACGCAAGTAGACATAATTTTTGAAATAATTGATGCGCGAATCCCTCTTAGTTCACGCAATCCTGAAATAACCAAACTCGTCGGCACAAAGCCCATGCTTACGCTCTTGAACAAAACCGATCTTGCCGATGCACGAATAGTTGAGGCGTGGTGCAAACATTACACAAAAGAAAACAATGCTTGTCTTGCTATTGATTGCGTATCCGGAAAAGGCATAGATAAAATACCCTCAGTGGTAAAAGAAATGCTTTCCGAAAAAATAGAACGATACCAAAGCAAAGGAATGACAGGCAAAAAACTACGTGCAATGGTAGTTGGAATTCCAAACGTAGGAAAATCTTCACTCATAAACAAATTATCAGGAAGCAAGAAGGCAAAAGTTGAAAATCGCCCCGGAGTAACTGTGGACAAGCAATGGGTAAGCACTTCTCTCGGTATAGACCTTATGGACATGCCCGGTGTACTGTGGCCCAAGTTTGATGATCAGAAGGTTGGAGAAAATCTTGCGATGACGGGCGCTATAAAGGATCAGATACTCGACATCGAAGAAATCGCAATGATACTCTGCGGCAGACTTTCAAATTCTTACCCCGAACTTTTAAAAGAGAGATACAAAATTTCCGATAGCGACCTTACTCTTGATTCTTATGATCTTTTTGAGGCGATTGGGAGGAAAAGAGGAATGCTCGAAAGCGGCGGAAGTGTAAACGCAAGAAGAACTGCAGAAATGCTACTCAACGAATTCCGCTCTGCTACTATTGGAAAGATAACACTTGAGAAACCTTCAGGACGGTAAAAATGCCACATTTTGATTTTGAAAAAGAATTATATAAACAAGGCTACAAATACGTATGCGGAATAGACGAGGCGGGCAGAGGTCCGCTTTCAGGCCCCGTAGTTGCGGCTGCTTGCATACTGCCTTTAGACGTAGATATTCCCGAACTCAACGATTCTAAAAAACTGACCGAGAAAAAACGAGAACTTTTGTTTGACGTTATTAAAGAGAAGGCTCTCGCATACGGTATAGGAATGGCATCTCCCGAAGAGATAGATTCTATAAACATTTTGAATGCCACTATGCTTGCTATGCATAGAGCAGTAGAACAACTCTCCCCTGCTGCTGATTTTGCACTTATTGACGGAAACGTATCACGCGGATTCAATATACAAACGAAAACAGTAGTTAAAGGTGACTCTATCTCCTGCTCAATCGCCGCGGCAAGTATACTTGCCAAAGTGACACGAGACAGACTGTGTCTTGAAGATGCTGTAAAATATCCCGAATATAATTTTGCAAAGCATAAAGGATATTCCACAAAAGAACACATGGAAGCAGTAATCAAATACGGCCCGTGCCCAATTCATAGAAAATCCTTTCTTAAATTTCTTGAAAAATGATAAAGCAATTTTTAAACAAATTTAAAAAGCAGCAAAGTTTAACGAGCAAAACGAAAATCATCGGAGATTTCGGCGAATATGAAGCGGCTAAATTTCTAAAGAAAAACAAATATAAAATACTTTGCAAAAATTATATAGCAAACGGAAAAGAGATTGATATAATCGCTGAAAACAAAGACTTTTTAATATTCTGCGAAGTTAAAACAAGGATTACGGACAACGAAACGATTGAAAAGTACGGAAGACCAAGAGACGCAGTAAATAGAGAAAAGCAATTACATATCGTTAGCGCAGCAAGAGCGTATCTTGCTAAAAACAAGAGCGAAAAACGAATTCGCTTTGACGTAATCGAAGTTTACCTTGAAAAAATCGACGGCAACCCGATACGCGAAATAAAGCACCTACAAGATGCTTTCAGAGCATAAAATTTATAATTGAAATACAAAACAAAGGAAATAAAAGTATGAACTACAGAAGCACAAGAAGCACAGATGCAAGCGGCGTATCATCCGCAATGGCGATCAAAAACGGGCTCGCCCCCGACGGTGGACTTTATATGCCCGAAAAAATTCCTCATTTTTCCGAGGACGATTTCAAATTACTTATAGACAAAACCTATGCAGAAAGAGCGGCTTTCGTTATGGGAGCATTTCTCTCCGATTACACGAATGAAGAACTCCTTTCCGATGCCGAAATTTCATATAGCGAGCAAAGATTCCCCGGAGGCGCAGCCCCTATCCACAATATTGACGGAAACGTTTACTCTCTTGAACTTTGGCACGGTCCTACTTGCGCATTCAAAGATATGGCTTTGCAGATTATGCCCCGTCTTTTGTCACGCGCCCTTACAAAAACAGGTGAAAAACGCACCGCAATGATACTTGTTGCTACTTCAGGAGATACAGGAAAGGCTGCTCTTGAAGGATATAAAGACGTTGACAGAATAAAAATCAAGGTCTTCTACCCTGTTAACGGAGTTAGCCGCGTTCAAAAATTGCAGATGGCTACCCAAGAAGGCTCAAACGTAGACGTATGCGCTATCTACGGAAACTTCGACGATGCACAAAATGGCGTAAAGAGAATTTTCTCCGATGCTGAATTCAAAGAAGAACTTGACCGTGAAGGCATTTTCCTTTCTAGCGCAAACTCGATAAACTGGGGCAGACTTGTTCCTCAGGTTGTTTATTATATTTCTGCATACTGCGATATGGTAAAGAGCGGACAGATTAAGTTCGGCGACCAGATAGACGAATGCGTTCCTACAGGAAACTTCGGAAACAAATTCGCCGCTTACATTGCCAAACTTGCAGGTCTCCCTATCTGCAAATTGATATGTGCATCTAACAAAAACAA
>JAZOLR010000066.1:0-13898 GCA_045653255.1 Eubacteriales bacterium
AGGTGAGTACAGTTTCGGATGGACAGAGCACAACTACAATATGCTGAATGACATTGTAGACTACTACGAAGCGGTAGGCGGTGTAAGTTCAGGACTTATGATAGTAGGTGACGTTGCCGACTACGGCGTAAGAGCAAACTACGACAAAATAGTTGAAATCTACGAAAGAGTACTTGCAGAGCGCTCAACTGAAGAAGAAAGGGTAAATCTTCCTCTTAACTATTGGGTACAGGGTAACCACGACTCGAACGGAAAATACTACGGCGAGTCTCCCTACACCTACGCGAATACCTATTCGTATGACAGAAATCTCTACGAGACCTTCCGCGGAAACTATCTTGTAAACCGCGTAATTCTCGGCGAAGACTACGTTGAAACTGCAGACGACGTAAGATACTACCTCAATATCAACCCCTTGACCGAAAACACAGACGAAACGGTAGGCAAGGACGGTACACACCTCACCCATTGGCAGAATGCAGACGGCAACAAGCCCTATTACTCGCGTATTATAGGCGGCAGTTACTTCATCTTCCTTGGCGGTGAGTCGAGAGGTACTGCGCTTATACGCGACGAGCAGTACGAATTCCTCTGCGACGAACTTGCAAGAGCATACGCAGAAGACCCCACAAAGCCTATCTTCGTATTCTTGCACCAACCCTTTATCGACTCCGTTTCGGGAAGTTACGAGGGTCAGAACGGCGTGCCTAACTCCTCAATAGGCAGAGTAAGAGACGAACTTGCAAAATACGAAAACGTCATATTCTTCTCAGGACATAGCCACGCAAGACTCAAAGAGGACGGAAACCTTGCAAAAGCAACCGCAGTAGACGGTACGGGCAGTTTCACCGCGATAAACACTTCGTCCGTTGCATATCTCTATTCATATTACGACTTTGCAACAGGTGACACCTGGCACGGAAGCGAAGGCTACTTTGCATTCGTATACGACGGATACGTAGTAGTTCGCGGCTATGATTTCAAAGTCGATAAATGGATAGCAAGTTCTACTTTCGTAGTAGACGTAAAATAAAAACAAAAAAGCGAAACTAAAAAGCATAAGTTTTAGTTTCAACTATAAGGAAAAACTCCCAAGAAGACCGCTCGTTCGGTTTTCTTGGGAGTTTATTATATATAATAATTTTGTGGGAAAAATCTCAAAAAAAGCACGATTCTATTGACAAAATCGTCCATTTGCCTTATAATATATGGTATAATCGTGGGTATTATAATTAAATATTTGTCTATGTTGCACAAAAAATGCAAGGCGAATTTATAACTAAACACGGTTTTAAAAAGTAATAATTTTGTAAAGGGGAAATATACCGTTATGAAAACAAGAATTTTGAGTTTATTACTCGCAATCTTAATGGTCGTATCCTGTGTTCCCGCAATGACGCTTTTTGCGTTTGCAGAGGAACAAGTACAAGAGGAATACGACTACAACAAACTCTACGTGGGAAATAGTATAAGCGATGACTCGCTGTACTTTTCACTTGACTTTTTTGATTCGACAAAAGCCGATTATACAAAGGCAAGTGATTTGGCAAACTACATAGAAGTCGGCACTGCCGGATTCTCGGGCGGTGTTACCGCTATAACTTCACCGTGGAAAACCACACTTGGTACAAACCAGTGGACTTATCCTCAGGGCGGTTTCGGTCTTTCGAGCGGTGAATTTACAAGAACTGCTTGCAGTGAAAAGTATTTGATATACAAGGACGCAGAAGCGGCAGCATCCGCAACTGTTGCAAACCCTGTAATCTACGATGCAGAAGATGAAGAAACCTTCCATACGAATGCTCTCAGGAGTGCGTTTAGCGTTGAATACGATTTCGACAACTACAACTACTACGCATTGGATGGCGGTACTGTTATATACGCAGTTGAAAAGGCGTCTGCGGCAACGGATAGCCTCACCGATGACAAGCGTTACGCATACGGATTTACCACCGAGTATAAAATGGGTACAAACGGTTACATGATGACCGCATCCTCGTTCAACGACGGATACTTCAACGTAGGTTTGAATACCGCGATTGAAATATCAAACGTTCTCTCAAACGTCAAAACAACGTCCGTCAACCCCTCAGGCGACTATACTGTTGAACTTGTATACTCAGCACAAAAGACGTCGTCAGGTCAGGCACTTATGGCAGACCCCTACCGTATAAACCTCGGTACATCGTCTGCATCAGGCTATAGTTTTTACTTTAGCGCAACGTTGACTACTGTTGGCAGTTCAAAAAACCCCAAATCCTCATTTTCAAGCATAGATGCAAGAGAAGCGAACACCTTTGCGTATACTATGGATATGATAAGTGAAAATGCGACAAGCGGAACCACTTACGCAGGTACTGTCAACTCCGATATATATGTAAACGGCGGTTTGTACACAGGCACGGCAGGTGTACTCAACTATGACGTAGTACCGAATGCGGATGGAACAATGCCACACACCGTTTCATCGGTTGACGTTTCCGGTTCATCGAGCCTTTTCAAGATAGGTGAAGGTCAGAACATAAACATCTACGCAGTCCGCGTATATAAAAAGGCACTTACTCAGGCAGAACTTTATCAGAACCATTTTGCAGACCTTATGAAGTTCTACCGCGTTGATATGAAGGAATACGACCTTCTTTCCGCTGAAAAGAAGGCAGAAATTCATACCTTGTTCCGCGATTTCAAACTCACGAATACAAAAGACGAAGAAACCGCGAATGCAGTAAAAGAACTTTACTTTACAGCTTATCTTGAGGCAGTAAAGACAGGAAACGAAGCATACGACGCGTTTATGGAAAGAGTAATTGTAGAAGGTTACTCCCTCGGCGAAGATTTTTCATCTCTTCCGAAAGCAAAGCGCGAAGCAATCATTATTGCCCTCTCCGCTATCGAATTCACGCAGAGCGATATTGACAATGCAGTAGCGGCAGCGGCAGAAAAAGTAAACCAAACGACAGAAGCGCAGTACAACTCCCTTTACGTTCCGGACGGCGCACTTCTTCTTGCAGACTTCTTCTCGGCAAAGGAAGGCGACTACCTCACCGCAGGAAATAATACGGGTTCGAATACTTATAACGGCTACTACGGACGTTACAAGACCGACGAAAACGGCGATTACGTGCTCGTGGACGGCAAAAAGGTTGTAGAATGGATAGAGGCATCCTACACAGGCGCTTACGCATACAACAAGTATAACGGTGCTTCTTCAAACTACGCGCCTTACGTTCATACAGTAAATACGTTTAAGTCAGGCACGTCTACAAAAACTCCTTATTTGAGTGGCGGTACGCTTCCTATGGCTGACGATGATATATTAGTTTCAAAGGTCGGTAATACAACTACTACCAATATAGCGTCAAATAAGTACGTTGCAAGCACTACTATAGGCGACTATGACTACTATCTCTACGAAAAAGCAGACGACAATGGTGAATTGAGCGTATATACTCTCCGTGTTCCTGCAGGCTCAAACCTTGCTTCAAGAAACTATGAGCAGTACGTAGTAACTACCGGTGCAATTTCCGATATGCACCTTCAGAATAATGGTAACTTCGCGTATACTTCCGCTTTCCACGACGGATATTTCTCAAACGGCGCGGTATCGGGCATAATGTTGGGTGAACTTTCCACATTCGTAACCACAGGCGCGCAGGCATCTGCCGCAAGCGGTGGCGAGGAGCACGTCAAGTATTCTATACAGGTAGTATTCTCGAACGATATGGACAGATGGAAGGACGGCGTAAGCGGTGGTTCTATCGCAATGTTCGGTCCTCCCCGTACAACGATTGATAATATAAGCAGCACAAATACCAATCTTCAACTCAGAATAGGTCCTAACAGAGGAAAAATTGATGAGGGCTTCATCAGCACCGTATATCTCGGCATTGACGCAACTGCAATAACAGATTTCACGTTTGCGTACGACTCCACCTACACCTCGTTTGCAACGGCAGACAACAAGGGTGTTGACACAAAGGGTACGATGGATATGGACGTATTCGTAAACGGAAAACTCGTTGATATGAGAGCCGCAACGGCAGGCTCAACCGTTGTATATTATGACGATGCGGTAGCAGACCAGAACAAATCTCTCTCCGTTAACCTCGACCAGACGAACAAGACCACCGACTCGAACTACAAGTTCGGTGAAAACGGTGCTGCAAATATCTATGCTATCCGTTACTACGGAAAAACACTTACAACCGCAGAAATAAGACAGAACCACTTCGTCGACGTTGTAAAATACAACAAGGTTGACGTAAGCAACTTCTTCACACTCAAAGAGTCGCACAAACAGGAAATGTATAACCTCTTTGCAAACGTGCTTCTTGACGCGAAGACAACGGAAGAACTTCAGGCAATGTATGACGCAAAGTATGAAGAACTTTATTGGTCTGATGTTATGGAAGAGGGTAACGACTCTCACAATCACGTAATTGACCTTGCGAGATTCTACTCCCTTGACCTTACAATGTACAATGCACTGCCCACGACAGCGAAACTCGAACTTTACAAGAAGACCGACGCACAGGATTTGGACGAAAACATATTCGATATGGATATGCAGGCATCATTTGATGCTTGGATAGACGAGGCGATAGACACCCTCGTTTCAGGTGGCGAGCCCACTCCTACAATCAGCGCACTCGACCTTTTCGTAAAAGAAGGACTTCAGTATCACGTTTCCTTCTTAAAAGCAAAGGGCACAGGCGAAATCTTCTCGAAGGAAGTGAATGGCACAACAGAATACGCGTCAAAGGCAGTATTTGAAGACTATGTGCTTTATAACGCAGACGGCAACTCGCTTTATGTGGTTGCACAGTATAAGCAGTCTAACGTAACGGTAGACAAAGACGGTTATTCGTTTGGTTCACCTATACTTAAGGACGGATATCTACAGCTTTACACCGATCTTTACGATGCAAACGACAAACCTATATCAGGCAACAAAGGAAAGGTATATCGCGGTCTTACTATAGCAAATACGGACATAATAAACAAACCCGCAAATGTAACGATAGAATATATCGTTTCCTCCTCTGCGTCGCAGGAAATCGGTCTTTGGTTTACACCTTATTTGAGACTTACCGTTAAATCAACAGGTGTACCGAGCGCGACAATTTCAAGATGGGGACGTCAGGGTTGGTCGCCCTTCCCGTTCGTTTATACAACACTAGGTGCAAAATCCGGCTCACTCACTTATACACAACCGACAAACTTCGACATAACAGACGCACAGACATACACGTTCGTGTATAAAAGAGACTTGACGAAGACCACGTACGTTTATAATCCCGAGGACTACAACGAAATCGGAGATAACGCTTCGTTGAATACGAACAATAAAGCAGACTATATAGACACTTATTACACATCCAAGGGCGTAACTGACCTTCCCGAGCTTACGGACGAGCAGAAAGCGGCGCTTGAAGCAGCAGGAAGCGTAGTAAAGAGCGGCGACACGATAACCGCTTACCTCAGAAA
This sequence comes from Eubacteriales bacterium, assembly GCA_045653255.1. GTDB lineage: Bacteria > Bacillota > Clostridia > Oscillospirales > CAG-272 > UBA1740. The sequence goes on from JAZOLR010000066.1 coordinate 5,488, forward strand.
CAATACAGAAATGTTCCGTGGTGCAAAGCTTCCCATAACAGGTGAAATGGAAGTGAAGGCATACCTCAACGGAACGAATTACTTCACTCTTGCATCTCAACCCTATACAAATAAGACAGGCGTTATTCAGTTGTTTACAAACTATCAGCAGAAGACAGGTAACTTCTACGCGCTCCGCGTATATGACCGTACCATCTCAGTAGAAGAAGCGGCGCAGAACCATTTCGCAGACCTTGCGTACAAGTTTGATATTGAACTTGACATATTCGCGCTTCTCTCGGAAGAAGAAAGACAGGACGTATACGAAGCAATGACTGCATACCACGTAAGTGATGATAAGGTAGTCGTAATAGGTGCATACGAAGAGCTTGTCGACGGGCTCTACTACACAAGCAAGGACGAAAACCCCACAGAAAACGAGATTCATTTCTACGAGATAGCAGAATACTACAAGCTCAATCTTACCGCATTCAAGAAACTTGCAAGAACGATTCAACTTGCTATCTGCGACGAGTTTGAAGACGTAATAATTTCTGAAGACGTAGATGCAAAGATAATAGCACTTCGTTTGCAGGAAGCAATCTTTATGCAATCCGATGAAAACTTTGCAGATGCATTCGTTTCCTCGCTCGTTAACTTTGAAGGATACGCAGTAAGAAAGTCTTATTTCCCGGGCATCCGTTCAATTTATACGATAAACGAAGAACTTCTCCGTACGTTTGAAAGCGAAGACAGAGGCTACACCGTAACTATCGGTGCGATGATGGGACTTGCAAACGACGGCGAGACCACAAGAACAAGCGATGACCTCGTAATGAAGAAAGTCGACGGCGAGTACGTAATTGACACCGCTCGCGCGGCATTCGTCGAGGTCTACAACTCCGCAAGTGAAAAAGCAGACGAAAACGGATTCGTTGCTTCCTACTGGCAGGAAAAAGACGACGTATATCATATCGCATTTACAACAGTTTATGAAAAGGAAACTTCACAGACAGTTGATATGTATAACACCGAACTTATCTACGGCGCGTACGTAATTCTTGAAAAAGAAGGCGAAGAAGATAAGATATTCTACGTTGACACCTCTTCTGAGATATTCGGCGGCTCTGTATCTCTCTACGAGGTATCAAGCACGTTGAAGGAATTGAGAGGCGATGCTTACTCGATGGTACAGAAGGTACTCAACGAAACGGACGGCACAGACTTCGTATACGGAAAGATTGCAGGAGTTGAACTTCCCGACTTTACTTTCGTATATGACAAGGCAGACGAAGTATTCGCAACAGAACTTATCTCCGAACTCAACGCAGTAATAAAAGAAAAACTCGGCGTTGAACTCAAGTCTTCTGCAAAAGAAGACTTCGAAGGTGAATACGCAATCTACATAGTAGAGCGCGAAGACCTCGAAGACGCAAACTACGGAGTATACGTAGACGGTGGAAACCTCTACATCACGTACGACTACGCGGCAAACGCGAAGTATGCAATGGATATTGCACGCGCACTCTTTGACTGCGAGGGCAACATCATAGTAGACGCAGACTACAATGAAATGGGAAGCGTTCCCACCTACAAGGTAGTAATGCTCGGCGACAGTAACACGGCACAATCCTACGTATATCAGGCAATAGACACTTACCTGCAGACACAGTACGGCGGTGTTTCCGTTGAAATTCTCAACGCGGGTACGTCGGGCGGAAACGCAAACGGAACACTTAACACGACGTTCTCAAGTGTTAACTACGGCGATAGAGTTACAGGCGTACCTTCAAGACTTGAGCGTGAAGTAATTAGCCAGAATCCCGATGCTATCATTCTTTGCTTCGGTATAAACGACCTTCAGTATTCGGGCGTAAAGACCAACAAAGGTAAATCGCAGATAGACAGAATCTGGGATGCGAAAAATGACGTAGAAATTCCTGCCGCGTCACTCTTTGTTGACGGTGAATTTATCGGTATTGATAAAATGAAAGAACAGTACCCGGGTGCATTTACCGAAGAAGGCAGAGTTAACTTCAAAACTGTAACCTATGCAAACGTTGACGAATTCAACGAGGCTATAAAGGACACGGACTACGCGGCAATCGTCAAATTCGCAGTCGATAGCAAACTCGCAGAAGATATGACCGATACAAACGTCACCGAGTTTGAAAAGATGATGAATGCATACCGCACCATAATCACAAAGTGTCGCGAAGCGGGAATTGAAGTCATTGTAGCAACCCCCGTTGACTACGTTGAAGAGAATACGACTACCAATTCAGAAAGATGCATCGGCGTTAAGTACACGTTTGAACTTCTCGTTGAATATGCAAAGACCGTACTCGATGAAATTGAGGGTGTCGGCGTTATTGACTACTACACGCCTCAGATGGAAGCGAAAGCGGCAGGCGTAACCCTTGTAAGCAGCGATATGAAGCACTTCTCATTCGGTGCAACGGAAGCAAGAGGTCCGTACATTTTGGGCAATGCGTTTATGTCCGATATGCTCAAAGTGGCGAATTCCGGCGCAGACACGTTTGTGGCAGATTTCATTTCCGACTACGCTTCATTCGTTCAATACGCAGCGGATAACACAAACGGCATCACTTTCTCCTATAAGCCTACAGGCGTTTCTATGGCGGCAGTTGACGCAATAAGCGCAACGGCAAACTATAATAACGTGCTTACGTCCGCACGCAGCCTTATTTCCGACAAGACAAACTACAATAAGGAAATAATAAAGGTTACAGGACTTGACGCAAACGCAACCTATTCTGTAAAGATAGGTGAGTCCACTCTCGCTGAAACTTACACGGGCGCACAACTTGCAGAAGGTGTTGATATTTCTCTTGATGCGAATAACCCCTATGCAGCAAAGGCAAACGCAATTGCAACCCTCGTTGCAAAGAAGAGAGCAATAGTTTCAAGTCTGAGAGATATGTCCTACGTACACGAAAACGGTCTTATCTACCTTCTCGGCGGACATCTTGCAACAGACGAGGGTATCTCTCGCGAATTGGTCGAAGAAAAGATAGACTACATTTTGGCGGCAGAGCCTGTATTGGGTTCAAACGGCAAGTATTATCAGTATAGCGGTTACATCATCAACTGCGCTAACGTATTTATGGATAGATACGATAACTACGATGACTATTTAAGTCAGATAGACCTTTATAATTATCAGATAAAGCAACTTCTCGATTTCGATGCTCTTGACGTCGTTATCACAAAGATAGCAGACTGATAAAAACCGATTTTCTCGGACTTTTACAGAGGAAGATTTCAAGTCTTCCTCTGTTTTTTTGTGCAAATTTTGATAAAAAAGCATTGCTATTCTATATAAAAAACGCTATTTTTACAAAAAAATGAATTTCACAGAATTTTCACTTTACAATACGATACTTTTATGGTAAAATATAATCGAAGTAATTTGGAAATTTTTTAGTTATTAAATTAAATAATATAAAAAACAGGAGTAAAAAATTAAATGGAAGTTTTCAGCAGTATTATTTTGCTTGTAAGCGGACTTGTCTTCTTCCTCTACGGAATGAACGTGCTTTCCTCAGGTCTTGAAAGACTTGCAGGCGGAAAACTTGAAAGCGCACTCAAAAAAATGACTTCAAACGTTATGAAGGCATTTGCACTCGGCGCAGGAATTACAATAGCAATTCAGTCATCGTCTGCTATGACGGTCATGCTTGTCGGTCTTGTAAACTCGGGTATTATGAAACTCGGACAGACCATAGGCGTTATCATGGGCTCAAACGTCGGTACAACGCTCACCGCGTGGATACTTTCCGCCACGGGAATTGAGACGAAAAACGTCTTCATAAGTATGCTCAAACCCGACAATTTTGCGCCTATTCTCGCACTTGTCGGTATCGCTATGATTATGATGTCGAAGTCGAAGAAAAAGCGCGACATCGGTGAAATTTTCGTCGGTTTCTGTATACTTATGATAGGTATGTCGCTTATGGGCGATTCGGTAAAACCCCTTGCGGACAACCCTGAAAAGTTTGAAAGATTCCTTTCAATATTTGAACAACCCTACGTAGGGCCTATCATCGGCGTTATAGTCGGCGCGGTATTTACGGGTATTATACAGTCGTCTGCCGCTTCCGTCGGTATCTTGCAGGCACTTTCCCTTACAGGACACGTAACCTACGGAATTGCAATCCCGATAATTATGGGTCAGAATATCGGTACTTGCGTGACCGCGCTCCTTTCAAGTATAGGCGTAAACAAAAACGCGCGCCGCGTTTCCGTAATACACGTATCTTTCAACCTTATCGGTACTGTCGTTTGCCTTATCCTCTTCTATGGCGCAAATGCCATTTTCAAATTTGCGTTCGTTAACTCAACTATAAACGGAGTTGCAATAGCGCTCGTTCATACGATATTCAACGTATTTACAACGGCGCTCCTTCTTCCTTTCAGCAAAATGCTTGAAAAGATTGCATACCTCGTTATACGCGAAGAAGAAGACGGAAAAGCGGAAGAATACGCATTCCTTGACGAAAGACTTTTCAAGACGCCTTCCGTTGCTATTTCCGAGTGTCAGAATCTCACTGTTGAAATGAGTATAATTGCAGAAAGCACCATTCATTCCGCTATCGCCCTCACAGGCAACTATACAGAGGCGGGAAGAGACGAAATTCTCGCAATGGAAGACAAACTCGACCACTTCGAAGACAAACTCGGCACGGCGCTTGTCAAACTTTCAGGATTTGACAATTCCGACTCCGACAGTAAGAAGATTTCTATGATGCTTCATACAATAGGCGACTTTGAGCGTCTTGGCGACCACGCAGTAAACCTTGAAAAAGCGGCAGAAGAAATCTACGAAAAGAAGATTGTATTCTCCGTTGAAGCGAACAAGGAACTTTCCGTACTTACAAAGGCGATAAGCGAAATAATGCAGATAACAGTCGGCGCATACAAGGAAAGCGACCTCACACTTGCCGCAAAGGTAGAGCCTCTTGAACAGGTTATAGACGGTCTTATCGCGACTATAAAGAGCAATCACATTCGCCGTTTGCAGAAGGGCAACTGCACGATTGAACTCGGTTTCGTGCTTTCAGACCTTCTCACAAACTACGAGAGAATTTCCGACCATTGCTCTAATATAGCGGTAGCAATGATAGAACTTTCTCACAGCAGTTTCGATACTCACGAATACCTCAATATACTCAAAAACGAAGAATCCGGCGAATTTAAGAACGAATTTGAAAACTTCAAACTTAAATACACGCTTTGATTTTCGCATAAAAGCGATACGGATTTAGAAAAATGAAATTTAAGTACAAAGTAATTTTAGTGGCGGTTTTGCTTGTCTGCGCGCTTTTATTTGCGTTTGTCGCGGCGGTGAACGGCACAGTAAAAAGCATAGCAAAGGATAAAATCCTTCTGGAAGTGGCAGAGGGCATAGAAGTAGAGTATATACTTGTGCTCGGTTGCGGTCTTAAAAGTGACGGAAGTCCTAGCGATATGCTTTCCGACCGTATAGATACGGCGGTCGCTATCTATGAAAAATGCGAAGGCGCGAAAATCCTCGCAAGCGGCGACCATAGCCGAGAGGATTACAACGAAGTTGGCGCTATCTTTGACGCATGCGTTGCAAAAGGTGTGCCCGAAGAAGATATAATCCTCGACCACGCAGGTTTTTCCACCTACGACAGTATTTGGCGCGCAAAGAACGTTTATAACGCAGAGAAAGTCATCATAATCACGCAGAAATACCACCTTTATCGCGCACTCTTTATGGCGGAGAAGTTTGAAATTGAAGCATACGGCGTAGGCGCAGACCCTCGCGAATATGCAGGACAGTTGTATAGAGACTTGCGTGAAGTCTTCGCGAGAGTGAAAGATTTCTATATGGTGAAATTCAATCCCGCCCCCGAATATATAGGCACAGACTTGCCGTATTAAGTTCGTTTTCAGCGTTTCCTTTAGCGAAAACAAAAACGAGATTTATGTCAAAACGTCTCATTTATCAAAAATGCACACAATTGTAAACAATTGTGTGCATTTTCGTTTCTATTGCTTTCTCTGCAAATTTCTTGCAAGGTAGTATAGTCTTGCCGTAGCATATTTTGCTTGTCATTAAGCAAGTGCGTGCTACTCTTTTTCTCTATGCGCTAGTTCAAGAATCCACGAGCCTAAAAGTGAAATAAATATACTTGCCGCCACCGTGTCAAACACTTCTGCATAGTGTAAGCGCAGCCACGCACCCGTCTCGCTCTGTGTCAGTTGAGGAGAAAATAAATAAAAAGCGCAAAACGTCAAGTAAAAAAGCACAAGAAAAAAGCATATTAAAAGCACGGTATAAGTCGCGTTATGTAGAAGAAATTTTCTCTTTTTCACTTTAACCCCCTTTTATTCACGGATAAAATATTTTGTTTTTTCGTACAGTATAATTTTATCACATTTTCCGTCAAAATTCATTATAAAATTATTGCAAGACTTGACAAAATATGCCATTTGCCGAGGTTTTTTCTTATACGCAAATCGTGAATATTTTACGCTCAATGTGCATAACAATTCGCAAAAACCTCTATGATATGCATATTTATACGAATATATTTTCCTGCAATTCATTGGTGGCAAAAATTGCTAAAACACACTCAAAAAACGCCGATTTTTTGACCGAGAGAAATACAAAACGTGTGTTAAAATATCGTATTCTTATTTTTTAAAAGGGGAAAAGAAATGGCGAAGCGAGAATGTATGAAAGAAAAATTAAAAAATAAAATAAAACTTCGAAAACCGCTTTGCAAGAAAAGAGCAAAAAAAGACGGCATTGCCTTTGTATATAAACTTTATGACGTAAGCGGAGAGTTTGCAATAGAGATAAAAATGAGAGCCGAAAACCAAAAAAGCCATATAAAAAGCCGCTTTCCCTTTGAATCGGAGAAAGCGGCGAAAGGATTTTTTTATTTGTGCGTAAGATGTAAGGTAACACCTTTAAATCTATCTTACGTTTATAGCGATTGCGTATCGTCTTGCGAATAGTTTTCTTTTTTAAAAGCACCGACGGTTTTTATTTCATAGTTTGAAAATCTTCCCGAAAGCATCATATATAAAGTAGATGCTATCGGCACGCTTGCGATAAGTCCGATAAGTCCGAGTAACGCGCTTCCGACAGTCGCTGCGAGAAGAACCCACATAGAAGGCAGACCGACAGAATCACCTACAACGCGAGGGTAGATAAGATTGTTTTCAAGTTGTTGCAAAATGAGAATAAATATCAAAAACCAAAGTGCTTGCATAGGGGAAACGGTCAGTATCATCAAAGCGCCGCCCGCCGCGCCGATGAGCGCACCGAAATAAGGGATAAGCGAAGTGATAGCCATAAGAGAAGCGGTCATAAGGGCGTAAGGGAAAGAGAATACAGTCATACCGATAAAGCAGAGAGAACCGAGTATAAGCGCCTCAATGGATTGCCCCGAAATATAACTGCGAAAAGAAGCATTAACGAGATTGAGGAAAGTAAATATTTTTTTGACGGTCTTGCTGGAAAAGAAAGCATAACAAATACGCGCAATACCGCCGAAAACTTTTTCCTTTGATGCAAGTAGATAAATAGAGATAATAAGCGAGATAACCGTCGTTGCGATAGCGCCCACAATTTCAATAGCAATATCCACTGTCGCACCGAGAATTCCCGAACTGTACTTCATAAACAACTGCAAAAGCATATCTCGCACTGCCGCCCAGTCGACGTCTCCTTCGGGCGTTGATACGTGTATAAGTTCCGCAAGCCGTGAGAAAATGCCCGAAAGCGATTCCATATAACTTGGAATATTGTCAATAAGTTGCATTACCGCGCGTTTTGCTTCAGGTATGATGAATACGAACACACCGACGAAAATTCCGAAAACGAGCGTAGCAGAGAGCAATATAGAAAGCATTCGTATCAACTTGTGTGCATAAGTGCGTGTCGCTTTCGTCAACTTCAGTATAAGAGGCTCAATTAAACTCATCGGTATGTTGATAACGAACGCGATACAAATACCGATAAACAAAGGGGAAGCAAGCGACAAGAGAAGCGAGAATGCCGAGAAAATACCGAGTTTTTCCAAAAGCAAACATAAAGACGGCACTAAAAATATAATAGCGAGTGCCCATATAGCAAAACTGCGTTTCTTCATTTTCGCATTTTACCCCTTTCGTTTTTTATTAAGTATATCACAAATAAAATCAAAAATAAATACCGAAAGCAAAAACTTTTTAATAATTTCAAAAAATGCAAACAAAAGTTTGCAAAAGAAAAGGCTTCGCTAAGGGACGTACCCTTAAGGACGGTTTTTTTGAATTCAATAGAATACGTTACCTACCGACAGGAAAAGGACGAGGAATTTTAAAAATTCTTCGTCCTTTTTTTGACAAGCACTGCATCTGTGTACACAGATGCTATTATCAGTTATGAG
>JAZOLR010000067.1:0-1931 GCA_045653255.1 Eubacteriales bacterium
TGCATTTTCTTGATCATGTTAGCCATATTGGCGCCACTGTTATTAGGTACTCTTACTTTCATAAAGTTCTCCTGTTTTTTAATGAATATAAAATTAAATTATTAAATCTTGATTATCTCTAACGAGTTCTTCCATGAGCAAATTTGCGTTCAATTTGTTTTCGTCATTTGCTTCTATTATTATTTTTTCGGGAGGGGCTGAAAAATCTGCAAAGGATATTATGGATGCTTTTATAGCAGATATATTTTCATCGCTCGAAATCATATTAGCCAAAAACTTATTCTTTACTTTGATGAGGTAAACCGCTCCGTTTACATAGCAAATTGATCCATCGAGAAGACCAGCAAGGCTTCCCTTGGTTTTGCTAAGCGATTCCGTTACTTCACTCCAACAACCCAAAATCCTGAAGTCAGTGCTGTTACTTTTCTCTTTTTGAACTTCACTTCTTTTTGAATCTTGCGTAGGGGTATTGGTTTTATCATTCTGCCTTGGTGTATCTTGCGTTTCTGTGACTTTGGGAGCGTCGGCCGTTCGAGTTGAAGGCGCTGCATTTATTCCGCACTTAAGCAAAGAAACTGCGTTTTCGAGTTCGTAAATTCTTGCAAGTAAACTTTCAGGTGTTGCGCTCAAACGTGGGTCGCACATGCGAGTGAGTGTCAATTCGGCAATGCTTCTCTTTGACGCTCCGGATTTTGACATATTATACAGCGCCTCTTCAAGAAGTTTGCTATGATATAGCATTTGCTCCATTGAAAAAGAAGCAGAAAGTTCACTCAACATTTCAAGTTCCGCATCTGTGAGATCAAGATAGAACTTTGCGTTTTTACCTATGGTTTTTGCAACCATCATATCTCTGTAAAACTCGATTATCTCTCGCCAATGCACCGAAAGGTCTTTTGCAGACATAACGATTTCAGACACGTGAGAATAAAGAGTTGCGTAATCTTTTTTTGTTATGGCTGTAATAAGGGATTTTATACTGTCTCTGTTTCCGATACCGAGAATCTTTGTAACGAGAGTCTCGTCTATCTTCTCTTTCATTCCTCCGCAGAGTTCAAGCAAACTCAAAGCATCACGCATTCCCCCCTGAGCACTTTTGGCAATTATTCTCGCTCCGCCCGTTTCAAGATCAAGGCCTTCGTTTTCTGCAACGTATTTAAGTCTTGAAACAATAACGTCAGTTGTCATTCTTCTAAAATCAAAACGTTGGCAACGTGAAATTATTGTGCTAGGGAGTTTCTGGAGTTCCGTTGTAGCGAGAATAAAAACAACGTGAGAAGGAGGTTCTTCGAGCGTTTTAAGCAACGCGTTAAAAGCACCGCCAGACATCATATGTACCTCATCTATAATATAGACGCGGTATTTTAAAGAGGCAGGAGTGAAAATTATTTCCTCTTTGATATCTCTTACGTTGTCGACACCTGTGTTACTTGCGGCGTCCATTTCTATTACGTCTGTCGCAATCCCCAAATCTATTGAACGGCACGCCTCGCATTCATTACAAGGGTTTCCGTCTTTTGAGTTTTCGCAGTTTATGGCTTTTGCAAGTATTTTTGCACAACTTGTCTTTCCTGTACCTCTTGATCCGCAGAAAAGATACGCATGAGATGTCTTCTTGTTCGCCACTTCATATTTAAGTATATCTGTTATTTCATTTTGACCGCAAACGTCATCAAAGGTCGTAGGACGCCATTTTCTGAATAAGGAAAGATACATTCTTTCACCCCCATAAAAACAAAGGATGCATTGAACAAAAAGTCCATACATCCGCCAACCGATAAAATCATTATTTAGGCGCTCTCTGTGAGACCATACACCGAAAGATCGAAATATCTTTACGCACGTTAACACCTGACCTTGCTCATGACAGGCAACCCTGCGGCACATCGGATAAACCGCTTAATGCTGCTTGGTTCCCCACCTGACATGGT
>JAZOLR010000068.1:0-4313 GCA_045653255.1 Eubacteriales bacterium
AATCTCGGTCAAAGCCTTGACGACCTTGCAAACCTTGACCCTCGCGGTTACGGAGTGTGCAAAATCCTTTACAAAGCATCAAGAGAACTTGCGGGCGGCCCTACTTGTATGGCAGCAGCGCAGAAACTTGTTGACACCGTGAAAGCGGGAGACTTCGTATACATAATGACAGGATTTGTCCTTCGCCCCTTCAAAAAGGCGGAAATGGACGGTATAGTAAGTTCGTTACTCCTCTGCCGCGCACTTGTGAAAGCCTTTGACGCGAAACCCGTTATAATCTGCCCCCGCGACAACTACGAAGCAGTGAAAGCACTCGCAACTCGCGTAGGTCTGCACCTTTTTGAAGATATGGACGCACTTCGCGAAATGCCCGTTTCAATGGGTGTTATCTGCTTCACAAAAGACGTAAACGAAGCAGAAAAACAAGCAGATGAAATAATAGCGAAAGCAACTCCCTCGGCGGTAATAAGCATCGAGTGCCCCGGCGCAAACGAAAAAGGCGTTTACCACAACGCGACAGGACTCGACGTTACCGAACTTGAAGCAAAGCAGGATATACTCTTTGAAAAACTTCAGGAAAAAGGTATACTCAATATAGCAATAGGCGACCTCGGAAACGAGATAGGTATGGGCGCTATCAAAGAAACCCTCAACACTTATATCCCCTACGCAAGAGAAGGTGCTTGCCGTTGCGGTTGTGAGGGCGGTATCGCCGTAAAAACCAAAGCGGACAATCTCATCACCGCTACAGTGTCCGACTGGGGTTGTAGCGCGATGATAGCATCTATTGCATACCTTCTCGGAGATATCGAGATAATGCACACAGCAGACCTTGAAGAAAAAGCAATGGAAACCGCTTGCCAAAACGGAATGATAGATATGTACGGATGGCTCATTCCCGCAATAGACGGCTTCGGTCTCGATATCAATAAGTCGATAGTAACTCTTATGCGCGAATGCGTAAGAAGTGCCCTTTCCCTTGAAACCACTTGCAAAACTTGGTTCGAAAAGATAGAAGAACTTCACTTCTTTGATGACAATAAATAAAAGAAAGGCTTGGGAAATGTGAAAAACGCATTTCCCAAAACTGATATGCAGGAAATAAAATTTTTGCCGTGCGGAGATTCTGCCGTCACCGTAGAATTTTCTCGCGAAATAAGTGAAGAAACCAACAAGAAAATAAGATTTCTCGCCACCGAAATAGAAAAAAGAGGCGTAAAAGGTGTAAAAGAAACAATCCCCACCTTTTGCAGTATAACCGTACTTTTCGACCCGCAAAAAACGTCGGAGAAAAAACTCTCGCGCGAAGTGCGGAAAATCATCTCAAACTATAAAGAGGGCGAAAACAGTAAAAAGCGCGTTTTTTTAATTCCCGTCTGCTATGACGGCGAATACGCGCCCGATATGGAAGACGTCTGCAAAATTACAGGTCTTTCAAAAGAAGAAGTAGTAGAAATACACTCCTCACGCGACTATCTTATCTATATGCTCGGCTTTCTTCCCGGTTTTCCCTATCTTGGCGGAATGGACGAGAGAATAGAAGCGCCGAGACTTGATAGCCCACGCACAAGTATCACGGAAGGCTCTGTCGGTATAGGCGGAAAGCAGACGGGCATATATCCGCTTGCATCCCCGGGCGGTTGGCGTCTTATCGGAAGAACACCCGTCAAACTCTACGATACCGAAAGAGAAGAGCCTATCTTGTATAGAGCGGGCGACTATATCCGTTTCTACCCGATAGATAAAGAAAAGTTTGACGAAATAGCGAAAAATTCCGCAAGCGTCATAGAAACGGAGGAAAGCAACTGATGAAAATGACAATACTTTCTTCCGGACCGCTTTCAACTGTGCAAGACCTCGGCAGATACGGCTATATGAATACGGGATTTTCTTCAAACGGAGCAATGGACGCGTATTCGTTTACACTTGCGAATATCCTCGTAGGTAACGAAAGAAACGAAGGCGCAATAGAAATGACCTTTATGGGCTTGACCGCCGCGTTTGATTGCGATACCGTTATCGCCGTCACGGGCGCAGACGTCTGCCCCGAAGTAAACGGAAACCCGATAGAAACCTATACCGCGGTGCAAATCCGCGCAGGCGATACGCTTTCAATGAAAATGGCGAAAAGCGGAATGAGAGCATATCTCGCAGTTGCGGGCGGATTTGATATCCCATTGTGTATGGGAAGCGTGTCGACAAATCTCAAATGTAAAATGGGCGGTTTTAGCGGAAGAAAACTCGCGCAAGGCGATGAAATATACCTGAAAAGAGGTACTCGCCTCTTGTCGAATGAAAAGAGAAGCATAACTCCGTCATATAAAAATGAAAACGAAATAAAAGTCCGCGTGATTTTAGGACCGCAGAATGATTTCTTTACCGAAAAAGGAATAGAAATATTCTTGTCTTCCTCTTATTCCGTTTCGGATAAGTCCGACAGAATGGGAATACGCCTCGACGGTGAAGCGATAGAAAACAAAAACGGAGTAGACATAATTTCCGACGGTATCGTTGCAGGCTCTGTTCAAATCCCCGCATCTGGTACACCTATCATAATGATGGCGGACAGACAAACGACGGGCGGATACGCAAAGATAGCCACTGTAATAACGGCAGACCTGCCCCGCGTAGCGCAGGCAAGACCGAATGACAAAATCCGCTTTATAGCGGTAAATTCAAAAACCGCGGTGAAACTCCTTAAAAATCGTGAAAAAGAGTTTTTCGCACTTGAAAAGAAAATACTCGGAAAATGAGGATATAACTATGGATTATTCAAAAATGTCACCCGCCGAGGTGAGAAAACTTATAAGAGAGGGAAAAATAACAACCCAGAGTTCAGGAATGTGCGACGGATACGCGCAGGCGAATCTTATTATATTGCCGATGGCACAAGCATATGATTTCCTTCTTTTCGCGCAGAGAAATCCGAAATCCTGCCCCATTCTTGAGGTAGGCGACGTCGGTAGCAGAGTAATAAAAAGAATGGCAGACAACGCAGACGTTGCAAAAGACCTTCCCAAGTACAGAATGTGGAAAAACGGTGTCCTCACGGGCGAATATACCGACGTGTCAGAATTTTGGCAGGACGATTTCGTGTATTTCCTTATCGGTTGCTCTTTCTCGTTCGAAGGCGAACTTCTCGCTTCCGACGTCTCCGTGCGCCATATAGAAGAAGGCAGAAACGTGCCTATGTACCTGACAAATATAGATTGCGACGAAGCAGGAATATTCAAAGGCAAAGTCGTAGTAAGTATGCGCCCGATGAAAGCGAAAGACGCAATCCGCGCAATCAGTATAACTTCTTCAATGCCGAGAGTACACGGCGCGCCTATCCATATAGGAAACCCCGAAGAAATAGGAATCATAGATATAAACAAACCCGACTTCGGCGATTCAGTAACTATAAACGAGGGCGAAATCCCTGTATTCTGGTGTTGCGGTGTTACCCCTCAGTCTGCGGTAATGACGGCGAAACCCCCGATAGCGATAACACATTCCCCCGGCCACATGTTCATCACCGACGTGAAAAATTCAAGTTTGAAGGATTAAAAGGGACTAAATTATGTATGCAATAGATTTAAACAGCGACCTCGGCGAAAGTTTCGGCGCGTATAAAATAGGCAGAGACGATGATATAATTCCCCTCGTCTCATCGGCAAACGTCGCGTGCGGTTACCACGCAGGTGACCCGACAGTAATGGCAAAAACAGTGAAACTTTGCCGTGAAAACGGAATCTTCCTCGGCGCGCACCCGGGTTTTCGCGACCTTGAAGGCTTCGGCAGAAGAAATATGTCCGTTTCCCCCGAAGACGCAAAAAATATGATAATATACCAAGTCGGAGCGCTTGATGCATTCTGCCGTGCAAACGGAATAAAAATGCAACACGTAAAACCCCACGGCGCGCTCTATAATATGGCAGGAAAAGACAAAAATCTCGCTCGCGCAATATGCGAGGGTGTGTACGAGTATGACCCCTCACTCATCTTGCTCGGGCTTTCCGGAAGCGAAATGTTAAACGCAGCAAAAGAAATAGGACTTCCGTACGCCGCTGAGGTCTTTGCAGACCGCGCCTATGAGGACGACGGCTCACTCGTCGCAAGAACGAAGCCCGGCGCAATGATACACGACGAAGACGAAGCCGTCGCCCGCGTTGTCGGTATGATTAAAAATCATACGGTAAAATCCATAAACGGAAAAGAAATAGAAATCTCCCCCGACTCCGTATGCGTCCACGGCGACAGCGAAAAAGCCCTCCTCTTCGTGAAGAAAATAAGACAAACCCTCGTCTCCGAAGGCATAGAAATCAAACCCA
>JAZOLR010000069.1:0-1819 GCA_045653255.1 Eubacteriales bacterium
TATAGGCTCTTCCCCCTCATTGTAAAGTTCACCAACCTGCATCGCTACACCAACTTTCATAGGCGAAAGAACTTCTATTTTATCATTTACAGAGACTTTATTTTTCTGCATCAAGAAGGCTTCTTTCGTATCGCTATTATATGACAAAACGGTTGCAAGATATGATTTTTCGCGAAGATAACCAGTGTCAGAACAAACTTTTGCCTCTTCTTCAGAACGATCAAAGAAATAACCTGTTGAATATTCTCTGTGGCTAACACTTTCAAGTTCACGAAGCCACAACGGATTGTATTCATAAGAACCGTTTTTATACGACTCTATTGCCATTCGGTACGCATTGGTAACAACTGCGGTATAGTAGGCACTCTTCATTCTTCCTTCGATTTTGAAACTGTTAATACCGCTTTCCATAAGTTCTGGTATATGTTCTATCATACACATATCCTTCGAACTCATTATAAAAGTTTCTCCGTTTATTTCTCTCACGGGAATTGGAATATCGGGACGTTTTTCCTCAATCAAATCATAGTCGCGTTCAACGATTTTGTAATTCCATCTGCAAGGTTGCGCACACATTCCGCGATTTGCATCTCTGCCTATGAGATAGTTTGAAAGTAAGCATCTTCCACTGTAAGAAACACACATAGATCCGTGAACAAATGCTTCCAACTCAAGAGAATCGGGGATATTTTTTCTTATCATCTTGATTTCTTCCATCGTAAGTTCTCTTGCAAGAACTACGCGCGAAGCACCGAGTTTTTGCCACTCTAAACACGCAGCGGAACTAACCGTATTCGCTTGAGTGGAAATGTGAAAGTCTATATCAGGAATTACCTTTTTGGCGATAGACAAAACTCCCAAGTCAGCCACTATCAACGCATCAAGACCGATATCTTTTATGTCGTAGAAATAGTTTTCAAGTTTCGGATAATCGTATTCCCTCACCATTGTATTTACGGCAAGATAAACCTTAACACCTCTTTCGTGCGCGTTCTTTACAGCCTCGGCCATTTCTTCAATTGTAAAGTTGTCCGCTGCCGCTCTCATGCCAAATATTTGCCCTGCCATATATACGGCATCAGCACCGTATCGTATAGCGGATTTCATTTTTTCAAAATTCCCTGCGGGAGAAAGCAATTCTGCCATTATTTTTCCTCTGTTTCTTGGAGTTTGTAGTTGGTTGCATCTTTCTAGTTTATTTTATCACATAAATTATTTTATTGCAACGAATATTCGCTATTTTATCATTTAATTTTTTCATTAGGTATTGCGAAAAGATTCAATTCCCAAGCGGGATAACACATCTTTCTGCGAAGGAAGTAAGAATAATCGGAAAGTTGAGAAGACAAAGTATTAACTATTGAAAAGATATCTTCGCTCTTGTGATAAACCGATACCAACATAGCGGGACGATATTTTTTTATAGTTTCTGCGCTCCCCTCTAACGCTTGTTTTTCCACACCCTCTACATCATATTTGATATAATCAACTTTGTCGAAAATGATATTGTCAAGCGCAACAAGGGATATTTCTATATTTTTGTGTTTGTGTGACGCATTCAGTAGCGAAGAATTTCTGTTATTACTGCTTGAGAAACCCGCCTTATCATCGCAATTCCACAAAGCATTTTCGAAAACCTCAACTTCACAACCGTCTATATTTTCGGCAAGTGTACGAAGTTTTCTGCAATTTTTTATATCGGGCTCAATAGCATAAATCTTCTTCAAAGCACGACAATGGGCAATCATTTCTTTCACTGTGTCTCCATTGTATGCTCCTGCGTCTTCCCCACTTTCAAAAGTGTCACTGTCAAGCAATT
>JAZOLR010000070.1:0-9011 GCA_045653255.1 Eubacteriales bacterium
CGTTTTTGCAAAGGCTACCACGTCGGCTACGTATTATAGTGTTACGTTTGATCTTGTTTATCACGGTATTGCTGACGTTAAGATATATACAAACGGAAATAACGTTTACGATAGCGTTCTTTATTATAGAAACGGTCATAAATCATATACAAACGCAGCACAATTTAATACTGCATCTACTATGACAGTTTATGCTGTAAGAACCTATGACAGAAAGATTACACCTGAAGAAATTGCGCAGAATCATATAGCAGACCTTATTAATTACTATCAACTTGATATTTCTGATTACAATCTTCTTTCAGATGCTAACAAAAAGGCAGTAAATGATGCTATGCAAGTTATAAGCGTAGCAGATAGAAACTATACAACTCACGACAAAGTTCAAAATTATTTTGACGAACTCGTTCTTGGATATTTTGATTACGAAATTCTTCGTGAAAAGCGCGAAGGTGAGGCGTATAATCACTTTATAGATATTGCAAAGTACTATAAACTTTCTGTTAATGCATATTTTGCGCTTTGCGCGATATCTCAGGATGGTATTGATGCGGACCTTGCCGAAGTTACGACTTCTACATATTCTAACAGAGAAGAAGCGCAAGAAGCATTTGACGCTCTTGTTGACTACTACGACCTTGATTTTTCAGGCGTAGATAAACTTGATTCTTCCTTCTATGAAATGTACTCAAAGGCGATAAAAAATATAAAGCCTGACTATGTATACACCGCTACAAAAACAATGGCTCAGAATTATCTTGATACAATAATTGAGATTTTTGATCTTGATTTCAGTACGTATTACAAACTCAGATATGAGTCAAGAAAAGCGATATATACTTATATGCTCAGCAACTTCAAATTTACTGATTATATTGATAGCGAGACTCCTAATTCCGATGCTCAAAATTGGCTCGACGAGTATATTTCTTCTATTGTAAATGACTACGATTCTTTGTATGTAAAGAACGAAAATCTTGTTTATAACCTTAATTTCTTTGGCGCTACAAAGACGGCAGTTCAAACAGATGAAACGGCTTTCAAGACGTTGATTACTGATAAATATTTGAAAGTAGGAAAATCGGTAAGTTTCACAAAACCCACTTATGTTCTTGATAAGGACAGCGACGGTTATGCAAAGGCTACGCTTAATGCAAAAGGAGAAATTGTTTTGGCTACAAAGACTCCCACAAGTTTTGCAGATTGCGGTATATATTTGGATGAAAATCGCCTTGTTCTTTCCAATTGGGAACTAGAAGGTCAATTCAAGTTGTACGATGCCGACGGTAATCTTATAACAGACAACGAGAATTATCCTAACGGTATAGGAAATTATACAAGAGATACCAAACTCCTCAACAACAAGGGAGAAGAATCCTATGTTCGCAACGGTGGATTGAGTATGTATCCTCGCATTACAACGGATCTTCCAAGTTATACGTCTGACCATACGTATCAGGTAATCGCTTCTTACGGATTGAGCGATAAAGCAATAACGTATGATAATCAGTTGTTCCAACTCCCGACGTTTAGAGCAGGTTTCAACGCATCGAGTTCAACCATTAAAATGTATGTTATGCATTATACTTTTAGTGCAAGCGAAGGAATTTGGAAATGGGTTAATACTGCCAGTGAAACTTCTACTGTGCCGAGAGAAGTGCCTTTCACGTTCACCTCTACTGTTGATGTAGTTTCAACAGCGATAGACGAGGATGACAAGCATATTATCGCGGGAAGTACAGCATCTTACGTAGGAAAAGCTAATTTTAATATATACATAAACGACGAGCATTTGTTTGGTCAAGAGGACTATGCAGCAAATCAGCCGTTGTTTGATGACGGTTATTGGTATATCAATAACTGGAGTTCAATGACGTGCTTCGGTACAGGCGGCGGTGCTCCCATTTATGCTATAAGAATTTATAACGTTGCGCTCACAGAGGAAGATATAGAAATCAACCGTTTTGCAGACATCGCATCGTTCTATCAACTTGATATGGTTTTGTATGCGTCAATTACCGAAGAGCAACAGACAGAAGTTCGTAAGGCTTTGCTTGAATCTTTGACAGACGGAGATTTCTCTTATGAAGCGGTAGAAGTTCAAGAACTTCTTGATGAAAAATGTTCTGCCTTTATTACAGACGCATATGACGCTTTTTACGTTCAAGAAGGTCTAAAATATCATATATCTTTCTTCTACGCAAACAATAACGAAGTAATAAACGAAAATACCGACTGGTCACGTTTCTTCGTAAACACTCAGGACGGAATGGACACAACTTTTGCTGTTGATCCTGCCCTGAAACTTCAATTGGACGAAAATGGTTACATTATTGAAACAATCCAAAACGAAAAAACTGTTGTTAAAACAGAAGAAGACTGGAATTCTTTGAAGTTTGTAAACGGAAGTCTTAAATCCGCATGGAACGGAACACTCGCGATAAATCCCGAAACGTTGGAATTCTATAAATATTCGAACGGAAACAGTGTTGCATTTAATGCGGCGACAGATGGATACGGTGAAGTTTCGGCGGATAACGCAACCAATCTTGGTGTTAGCCTTTCGCTATATACTCCTCCCAAGACAAGTGATTACACTTATCAGTTTGTTATGTCTACCGACTCAAAAGCGGCATTCGAACGTTATGGTGACGAGACTTCAAAGTTTATAGGTCAGATGCTCCAAACTCAGCACTATCGCTTGTCTGGCGGTTTGAAGACTTTGCCTGGGTCGTTCCAGATTCAAATGATGCTACGTAAATACAATGGGGCATATTCGTGGTACAACCCGAGCACTGTTTATACCGGAACTGAAAATGCCACCCCCATAAAGAACCTTGAGGCTTTTGATTTTACGTTGATTACAGACGTAACTTCAACAAGAGCAGCAACTGATGCAGATCCTTCTCTTGGTAAACAAACTACTACGATTTACACAAATCTTGAAAAACTCGCAACATATGCCGATTTGGATATGTATTCGAGCGGTTCTATGAATACTACAATGAAGTCTTCTTGGACGGATATTTATGCGATAAGAATATATGACAAAGCGCTCACAGAAAAGGAAATAGAGCAGAACCACTTTGCAGATATTCTTAAGTATTACAAGGTTAATATTGATTCCATACACAAAATTCCCGAATCATTCAGGGGTGAACTTTATGGAATATTCAACGATTACCGTGTAGGCGATAACGAAATTGAAGTAACGGAACTTCAGAAAATTCTTGATGATGCTGTTGAAAAAATATACGCAGAAAATGAACAGTTCTTTGGTGCTGCGGGTATTATAGAGTTTGAAGGTTATCAGGCAAGAATGGCATATTTCAACGGACTTCGTTCGCTTTACTCAATCGATACCAATGCTCTTGTATCTCTCGAGGCGGATGGATATAAGGTTGAACTTGGTGCTATAATGGCTATTGCACTTGACGGAAGAGTTTACACAGATCTTCAGATTACTGAAGATAACGCAGGTTCTTTTGTTGCTGCAGGTAGCAATATGGTTGTTCAGCCCATTTATAGAACCGGTGCAGAGAATAACGGTTACGTAGGTAAGATTTATAACGACGAAGGCGACGTTTCTTTCGCGGTTACAGTAACTTATGAGAGAGAAACTTCTCAGACAAAAGAAATGTATGAAACTCCTCTTATGTATCGCGCTTATGTGGCGGTTACTGATAGTAACGGCGAAACTACAGTTTTGTACGTGAATAATGATTCTCCCACGTTTGGAGACATTGTTAATATGTATGAAGTTGCTGATTATTTTGTAAATCAAGATAAACTTTGTTCTGTTGAAATGCAAAAAGTATTGTTGATGTGCGACGGAAAAATGCCTGCAAGTGCTTATACTGTCAATGGTGTGAAAGTCGAAGATTACACGATAGTTATAAGTGATGAAAAGTATAGACAAACGGCAGAGCATTTCCAAAAAGCGTTGAAAGACAGAATCGGATATCTTCTTCCTATAGCGTATGATTCCGTATATAGCGGAAAGGCGTTTAACGTAGGCACTAACGAAATCACAAATGTGTGGGAATACAGAATAGACGTTGAGGGCAATGAAATTAACCTTTACGGTTGCAGTATAAGCGGTGCAGCATACGCATGCGATAAGTTCATTGAAATGTTGGATGAAAATGCAAAAGTAGTCGTAAATGATACTGTATATGATGTAAATGCTCTTCGCGTAGAAGGAAAGTCCTATGCAATGGATAGGATTTTTGGCGATGACGGAAAGTTCATAGATGGCGGAATTGACAATCCTACCGTTGTTTACGCTTCTCTCAATGAAATTCCTGCGTCCGTTGCAGAATCCGATCCTATAGTAATGGTATTCCTTGGAGCGTCCAACTCCGAAGGCGGAAGCAATTACTTTGCAATATTTGCACAGGCAATAGCAGATACCTTGAATAAAAACGTAGTTTACTACAATGCGGGTGTTGGCGGAACTGGATCAAATGTTACTGCGATGAGATTCTATCAATCTGCCGGTCAGTATGCTCCAGATATCTTAGTATTTGACGAAAACAGTAATGATACGGGTTCAGGACAACTCTCACATCAGAATTACACCGAATCCGTAATGTATCAAGTACAACAACTTGCAAAAATACCCGTTGTAATATTTAACCAGATACCCAGACCGAACGATGAGAGCGACGTAGTTGTTGCAAATGCGGCTTCGATGATAGCGAACAAAACAGCGGTTACTTCGTATTACGGCGTTTCAAATATTGATATATACGCATCATTGCAAGCGAGATTTGAAGAAGTAAACAGAGATCTTGCTAAGAACGGCACGGCATCTGAATATTATTCGGTATACTATAATCTCTTTGACAAGGGAACCGGTATTTACAAGACGTATCTTGCAGATTTGAAAAACAACTACGAAATAAACTTCCTTGGATATTTGGCTCAGTACTATAATACTACCGAAGTTACAAACGCATTGGTTTCATATAACGTTCACCCGAAGGGTACAGGTTATACGTTGTTTGGTGAAATAATGGCAGAATATCTTCTCGCAGATCCTTATCGTTATTTGAGCAATAAGATTATGGCAGAAGATTATACGTTGTTTGCTCCTTCCAATTCTAAAATGATAACAGCCGAATACACCTTGATAGGTGCGGACGGAACCGTGCTCGGAAACGGAGTGGAAGCAGGTACGAAACGTGAAATTATATATTCGTCTACAGATGGAGTTTCTGATTGGAACATTTATAGCGAAGATAACGTATTCGATGCGGTTTCAAATGACGTTAACGACGGCGATTTAAATAAGATTGCTTATGAAAAAATAACTATGTCAAGCGGTCTTATATATAAAACTCCTTATTTTGCTGACGGTATAGGTCAGACTTATAACGTATCGGGTGCTAACTTCTCATTCAAGACAACAGCGGATGAGATAGCGTTCTATTATCCTATTTCAGGTGTAGGTAATAATGTTAATATTTCTGTTGTGGATGTAGAAGGAAATGCAGTTGCTACTACTGTTACGAATATTTCTTGTAAGCAGACCTACGCTCAGGCATACGGAAGAATCACTTCTTACGTTGTGCTTCCTGGCGATGGAGGAGAATATACGGTAACGTTTACAGTAAGTGACCCGTCTGCAAAAGACAGTACTTATTTGTTCCGTTTCGGCTATATTGTTGAGCGCAACTATAAAGATTGATTTAATTCAAATGGATTAAATTCATAAAAACAACAATGAAATCCCCATTGCAAATTTTATTTGCAGTGGGGATTTTTTATATGAGAATGTTCAAAAATATATGCGTAATTTGTTAAATTCTATTGCTTTTTCGTTTCCTATGTAGTATAATGTAAGTAGCACGAATGTGTTAAAAAATTTATGGAGGCTTACAATGAAAGATCTTATTAAGGCAATGGACAATCTTCCTTGGATTGTTAAACTCATTCTTTGCATTCCCGCACTTGATATCGTTTGGACAATTTACCGTCTTGTCAAGAGCGTGGTTGCAAACAACACAGTTGGCATCGTTGTTTCCATCGTTCTTTTCTTCTGCGCACCGTTCGTATGGCTTATCGACCTTATCTGTGTTATTCTTAACAAGAAGATTTGGTGGTTTTGCTAATCGACTTACATAAAAAACTCACTCAAAGCGAGTGAGTTTTTTATTATATAAAGTTAAAAAGCAGGATAGTTTTGTATCATGCTTTTTTAATTTAAGTGTAACGCCATCTTTGTAATTTGATTTTTCGGATTATCCCTTTATTTCGTTTTTAGTTTCCTTGCCGTTTGCAACTTCGATTACGTATTCGAGAAGGTCGCTTGTAGGATCAATGTTGTCAAGCATAGGACTTGCATCGAAATCTATCCAAGAAGACTTTCTCTCTGCGAGAGAATGGTTGGTTGCAATCTTTACTGTAGGTACTGCGCTTCCTACGGGTGTTCCTCTACCTGTGGTGAAGAGAATCATATGTACGCCCGCTGCCATAAGATTTGTTATAGCAACGATACCGTTCCCGGGGCCGTTAAGAAGTGAAAGTCCGTTCTTTGTGAGGATGTCGCCGTAATCCAGAACGTCAACAACAGGAGAAAGTCCGCCTTTTTGTACGCAACCGAGTGACTTTTCTTCAAGTGTTGTAATGCCGCCCGCTTTGTTTCCGGGAGATGGATTTTCGTATATAACTTGATTATGACGAGTGTAGTAATCCTTGAAGTTGTTAATGAGGCTTACGGTTTTGTCAAAAACCTCGCGGTTGATACATCTCTTCATAAGAAGATGTTCTGCGCCGAACATTTCGGGAACTTCTGTGAGTATGCAACTTCCTCCGTAAGAAATGAGGAGGTCTGAAAGTCTGCCTACAAGGGGATTTCCCGTTATTCCACTATATCCGTCACTACCGCCGCATTTAAGACCGAGTTTCAACTTCGAAATAGGGAGAGGAACTCGTTTGAAAGTTGAAGCGTATTCTTTCAATTCATTTATGAGGCGAACGCCTTCCGCAATATCATCGTCAAAATCTTGAGTGTTGAGGAATTTTACGCGTTTTTCGTTGTATTCGCCGAGAATTGACTTGAACAACGGAATATTGTTGTTTTCGCATCCAAGACCGAGAACGAGAATACCTGCGGCGTTAGGATGATTGACCATGCCTTTAAGTATCTTTTGCGTAAGGAGCTGGTCATCTCCAAGTTGAGAGCATCCAAAGGGGTGAGGGAAGTGTTTTGCGCCCGTGAGAGCAGAAAGTTTTTCTGCAACTTTGTTAACACATCCAACAGTATTTACTATCCAAATATCGTTTCTGATACCTACGTCGCCGTTTTCTCTAACGTAACCCATAAAGGTCTTGTCGCAATCTCTTTTTTCGATGTCGTGGAATTCGGGCTCGTATTCATATTCGAGGTTGCCGCTGAGATTAGTTTTTACGTTGTGAGTATGCACGTGCTCACCTGCTTTTATATCGCAGGTAGCATGACCGATGGGGCACCCGTATTTGATTATGTTTTCGCCTGCTTT
This sequence comes from Eubacteriales bacterium, assembly GCA_045653255.1. GTDB lineage: Bacteria > Bacillota > Clostridia > Oscillospirales > CAG-272 > UBA1740. Next base: position 7,506 of record JAZOLR010000070.1, read on the forward strand.
AATATCGGCTATTGCGTATTTGTGGCCGTCTTTAAGGTTTATATCTACGTTATCTAACTTATTTATTTTCATATTTCACTATCTCGCTATAAAGGAATGAGAGGTCTTGGCCCCAAAGAGATTCATTTGCAAGAATTTCTTTGGTTGTGGAATTCTTCATAAATTCTGCAACGTCGGGAGCGTCATTTACCATATCTGTCTTGTAGAACTCAATAAGTTTTGCAAACGCCAAGAGAAGAGTTTCGGGCATCTTTTCATATCTCTTTATGTATTCGAGAATGGAGGGGAGAACTCTTACTTTGAATTTGCTTACAGAGTTGAGTGCGATAGAGGAAAGGTAATGCTTGATGTAGGGGTTTGCAAAACGCTCAAGAACGCTGTTTGCGTAGTCGAGAAGTTCTTCGCGAGGAAGGTCGAGTGTGGGGATTATTTCGTCAAATACACATTTCTTAATGTGGTTAAGCGTGAGTTCGCTATCGATACAACTCTTAACTGTGTCGTAACCTGCAAGCAAAGCAAAAGGCACGAGTGAGGTGTGAGCGCCGTTAAGAATTCTTACTTTTCTTGTGCGGTACATATCAAGACAGTCGGTAACTATGATGTTAAGACCTGCCTTGTCAAAGGGAATTTCCTTGAGTATATCCTGAGGACCTTCGATAACCCATAAGTGGAAGTATTCAGACGTGTTTATCATATTATCTTCGTAAGGAAGATTCATATCTTCGCCCTTTGGATAGCCTGTGTTTATTCGGTCAACGAGAGTGTTGCAGAATATGTTTTCTTTTTCTACCCACGCCTTGAAATCATTGCCATATCCCCAGAGGTCAGCATACTTGAGAATAACTTTGCAAAGTGTTGCGCCGTTCTTTTCAATAAGTTCGCAGGGGAGGAATATAAATCCGCCAAGACCGAGGTCGAAACGCTTTTTGAGAAGAAGTGTAAGTTTTCCAGGGAAGGATGAAGGGGGGGCGTCGGTTGCTTTGTCCGTCTCAACAAAAGCAATTCCGGATTCAGTTGTATTTGATACAATGAATCTATAATCAGGGTTTTCTGCCAATTTCAAATAAGCAGCAAAATCATCATAAGGCTTAACGCAAGAGGAGATTACGTCGATTATCTCGGTTTCAACACCTTCAACACCTCTTATTACGTGAGTGTAAAGGCAATCCTGCTCGGTAAGCATGTCGCACATACCGTTTTCGATAGGCTGAACAACGGTAACGTTTCCGTTGAAATCGCTCTTTTCGTTTACAGCCTGAAGTATCCAGTCTACGAATCCGCGCAAAAATCCGCCTTCTCCAAACTGAATAACGCGATCAGGGCGTGCTACTTTGTTGTGATATTCGTTAATTCTCATTTTTTCTCTCCAATTGTTATATTTTGAGTAATAATATACCAAATATATTATAATTTTTTTTACAATTCTTTTCCTTTAAAAAATTGCCTTTTAACGTATTTTTCTTGACTTTTTTGAAAATAAACTGTATAATATTATTGATTTACATT
>JAZOLR010000071.1:0-2418 GCA_045653255.1 Eubacteriales bacterium
CCGCCACCGTTGAAGATGCAGCATCTGCAGCACTCCATATCAAAGCGGTTATGGATTCCATCCCCGACAACGCATCTTCTCCTATCGAAGTTTCCGACTGTGCAGATGACTTGAACAGACTCATCGCTGATTACGCTGCAAACGACGTTCGCACGTTGCTTGCAAGCATTACAGATAACGGACAGTATTTGGAACTATACGCAGGATATGCCCCCGAAATGATAACCTCTTTCGCTCGCATTGGCGGTGTCAACTGCGGTATAATCGCTACCGACTTTACCGTTGACGAAGGAAGAATCACAGCGGACGGCGCAAATAAAGCAGCAAAACTTGTAAGTTTCTGCGACGCTTTCAACATCCCGCTTGTAAACCTCGTTGACTCTATGGGTCTTTCTCTTAAGGAAACGGGAAACCGTTTTGCTTCCGATCTTGCAAAACTTTCTCTTGCTTACGCTCAGGCAGAAATCCCTGTAGTAACTATTTCTCTCGGCCACGCAATCGGTGCCGCTTTCACAATACTCGGCTCGAAGGCTATGGGCGCTGATCTCGCTTACGCGATTGAAACATCCGAAATTTCCGCACTTCCCGCAGACGCATCTGTTGCATTTGCTTGGAACGACAAAGTTTCCCTCGAAGTTTCAAGAGAGTCCCTTGAAGAAGAATGGAAGGCCTCCATCGCTTCTCCTGTTGCGGCTGCTTCTCTTGGCGAGATTGATGATATTATCCCCGTGTCCGAAATTCGCGCAAGAATTTGCTCTGCGCTTCTCATGCTCGCAGGAAAAGGCGAGATAATCTTCGGCAAACATTCCGTACTTCCCCTCTGATTTTAATTGGAGGTAAATTGTATGTTTAATTACGCAACACAGTTTTTGCTTGAAACACTCCCCAATCAACCGATTGAAGGCGTAGCGGAAAAACTTGCGTACGGCGGAAAAATGATGCTTGTGGGAATGGGAGTAGTATTCGCTGTTCTCATATTGCTTTGCCTTGCACTTATGGCATTCAACCTTGTTTTTAGCAAGAGTTCGCAAAAACCTGCTCCTGCTATAAAAAAGGAACCCGTACAGAAAGTTGAAGTTGCCCCTGCACCTGCGGCAGTTGCTTCAAACGAACAGGAAGAAATAATCGCTGTAATAGCGGCTGCCATCGCGGCGGCAAGCGCTGAAAACCCCGGCGCAAAATTCAGGGTAGTATCATTCAAGAGAAAATAATTCTTATTTAAGGAGTAAAAACAATGAAACAGTATAATATAACCGTAAACGGAACAACTTATAGCGTTGTTGTAGAAGAGGTTGGCGCAAGCGCAGTTGCCGCTCCTGCAGTAACCGCTGCTCCCGTAGCCGCTCCTGTGGCTACCCCCGCAGCTCCCGCTCCCCCACCTCCTGCTCCCCCGCCTGCTCCCAAAGCACCAGGCGCAAATGACGTTACAGCACCTATGCCCGGTACAATCCTTGACGTCAAGGTTGCAGTTGGCGCTTCTGTTAAGAAGGGCGACGTTCTCTGCGTTCTCGAAGCAATGAAGATGGAAAACGATATTCCTGCACCCGCTGACGGTGTTGTTGCTTCTATAAGCGTTTCCAAGGGCGCTTCCGTACAGGCAGGCGACGTTCTCGTTAGCCTCAACTAATACGGAAGGGTTGGTATTTTCAAATGTCAGAAATTCTTGAAGCCGTAAAATCATTTGTCGGCTCAACGGGAATTGCAAAACTGGCAGCAGATTCACATGCATGGAAGACGCTCGCAATGTATGCGATAGTGTTCTTGCTTTTCTATCTCGCGGTAGTTAAAAAATTCGAGCCTCTTCTTCTGCTTCCTATTGCTTTCGGTATGCTTTTAGCAAATCTTCCCGGAGCCGAACTTATCCATCTTGATTTCTTCTTTGACGATTATTATCTCGAAAAATATCCTATAGAATTATTCGCAGATATGTATTCAAACGGTCATATAAAAATGTCCGAAGTTGTCAAGGAAGTCTTTAATAACGGAGGCCTTGTAGATATACTCTATCTCGGCGTTAAACTCGGTATTTATCCTTCGCTCATATTCCTTGGCGTAGGCGCTATGACCGACTTCTCTCCGCTTATTGCAAATCCTATCAGTTTGCTTATGGGCGCTGCAGCACAGCTTGGCGTATTTGCTGCATTCTTCTTTGCACTCTTCCTTGGATTTACACCCATGCAGTCTGCCGCAATCGGTATTATAGGCGGTGCGGACGGACCTACTGCAATTTTGGTAACAAAGTTCCTTGCACCCGAACTTCTCGGAGCAATTGCTATCGCGGCATACAGTTATATGGCTCTTATTCCGATAATCCAGCCGCCCTTTATGAAACTTCTCACTACCAAGAAGGAACGTGCTATTGTTATGACCAATCTCCGTCCTGTAAGCAAGACGGAAAAAGTCATTTTCCCGATACTC
>JAZOLR010000072.1:0-5057 GCA_045653255.1 Eubacteriales bacterium
CGTATGCGTCACCGAACATAGGATAAACAGTAATCTGCTTGCCCTTAACAACGCCTTCGTTGGAGGATGCGCCGCCTGCGTTAACGTATACAGCCTCGATAACCTCGAGTTCGATACGTCCCTTTGTGCCGGTCATGCAAACGCGGAAACCTTCCCAAGGAGAGTATGCGTTGAGGGAGTAGGAGAGTTGTGCGCCACTCTTGTACTGAACGAGAACGTTCATTGTATCTTCTATTGAAATGTTGTCGCCGAATACGGACTGGTCACGGAGATAACCGTCGTCCTTTTCTGCGTTGAGGTAGAGGCTTTCAAGGTTTTTGTTGCCTTCCATTACGAGTGCGAACGGGTCGCCCTTTGCGTTTTCCTGACCGTATACACGGGAGTAGAACTTGGTTACGCCGCGCTCTTCTGCGTTTTCGCGTCCGTAGAACTTGAGGTCACCGAGAGCGAATACGCGGGTGGGGTAAGAATCAATCCAGAAGTTTACAAGGTCGAAGTGGTGAGTAGACTTGTGAACGAGAAGTCCGCCACTGTTCTTCTTATCTCTGTGCCAACGACGGAAATAGTCTGCGCCGTGGCTTGTGTTGAGCAACCACTCGAAGTGAATCTGCGTTACCTTACCTATCGTGTCGTTCATAATAAGTTCGCGGAGTTTCGTGTTGTGGGGAGCGTAACGGTAGTTGAAAGTTACGCGAAGGCTCTTGCCTGTGCGTTCAATGCAGTCCATAATGTCCTGACATTTTTCTGCATCCATTGTCATAGGCTTCTCGGAAATAACGTCACAACCCATTTCCATAGCCTTGATGATGTATCTGTGATGTGTGCGGTCAATGGAAGTAACGATAACGGTGTCGGGCTTCGTCTCGAGAATCATCTTCTCAAATTCGTCAGCGCCGTACATAGGAACTTCGTTATAGTCGAATTTTTCCTTGATAATTGAGTTAGCGTACTCCATTCTTGTTCTGTTGATATCGCAGAAACCTACAAGTTCAGACGTTTCCTTGTACGTACCTGCAACTGCGGAATAGAACATTCTTGCTCTACCGCCGATACCGACCTGGGCAAATCTCTTCTTGCTCATAATAAACCTCCTTGCAACGAGTGCATAAGTAAAAAATTGGTGATTACCATTTCTATTATATAATGTAATACAAAGCAAAGTCAAGTGTTTTTTTGCCTTTTAGCAACATTTTCTTTAATTTTTTTCACACGCAAGGGCGAACCCCATACAACGAACAAAAAGAGAAAACAAACGGCGCCCTGCGATAAAGCAGGTCAGCCGTTTGTGTTGGTTTTAATTTGCTTTTGCGTGCGACACGGTAAACTTATAGATTGCTTCGTCTATCTTATAACCGTGGTCGGAGTTCTGATAGAATACTATCTTCTTCTGCGACTTGATTGCGTTATATGCCGCGATAATACCGGAAGGCGGGCAGGTGTAGTCACCGAGACCGCAACGGTCGATATATACTTCGTTCGTTACGTCTATGTAAGATGCGAAGAATGCGGGGTCAAAGTAACGCATATTTTCTTCGTAGCCTATGCCGAAACCGTCGTCGATTCTGCCGTCAATTGTGGCAGATGAGGGGTTACAGAATGCAGGAACGGTAGCGATAACGTCTGCTATCTGTATTCCGTACATTTCTGCCATGCCTGCAAGGCTCAAAGACTGGAAACCGCCCATACTGCTACCCGAAAGGGTGATTGCGCCGCCGCCGAGCGATTTTGTTTTGATGAGTGTGTCGTAAACGGTCTTGAGGTGCACGTCTTCTATACCGTCTGTCGATACAGGAAGTTCGGTAACGAAACGCAACGCCTGAAGATTACGCAAGAAGAGATAGAGGATATAGTTATCCGACTTGTTTGTGTAGGTACTGTTCGGTTTCGAGTTCACTTTTCCGTAAGAACCGAGAATACCCGACGTGTTAAGTTTGTCGTAGAGTTCCTCTTTAGACGCGTCTACCCAGTATCCGTTGTGGGAAACGTTGAAACGAATATTGTTGTCCCAGAGTGAAATAGAGGGGGAAGATGCGCTATAGCCTGCAAACGAGAGAATTATCTTCGTGCTTGCCGTGGGGTTTTTCGGCATGGTAATCACGCCGACAGAGGGGTTAGGTCCGGGGGACTTGAGGTATACCTCGTAGATATAGTGCGTAGTAAGGCGGTCTGCCGATATAGTTTCGTTGTAACCCTTTGACTTGAGGTATGCAAGTCTCTCTTCGTCAACGGGAACGAGGTGGAAGTAGTTGTCTTCCGAAATCGTTCTTCCGCTTTCGGTTGAGTAGGTCGCGTGGCCGTTTTCGTCTTCTGTTCTCTTAATATCAGAGATTACAACACCGTCGCCTGTGTAGGGGGTTACTGTCGTGTCTGTAGGACTTACCGACTTGATTGCGTTCAAAGTTTCTTGCCAGAAAGTGTCGTAGTCTGCGGGTTTTTCTGCGGAGTTTGTGATTTTGTCATAGTCGACAACCGCACCTGCTACGAGTTTTTCGTGCGTTAAATCTTCGATTGTACCTACAAGGTTTACAACGATACCCTTGCCGGCAAGTGAAGATGCGGAAATTTCCGATGCGGGAATAGTTACGGAGAATTTACCTGCGGGGGCAGATGCCGTGCCTGACTTACTGCCCGAAACGCCGTCTATCTTGTAGGTGTAGGATATTTTATCTGCACTGATAAGTTGGTCTGAATCCTTGTCGCGTATATTTACGTTAAAGGTGATGCTATCCCCCATAGTGTAGGTATGGGGGTCTTTGTCTGTCGATACGTCAAAGTAGACGATTTCCGATTCGCCCGTTATCTCGTAGAGGTCATCTCTTACGTCTACGCCGTGGAAAGCGTTATACGCATTGATAAGAGCATCTATACCGCCGTAAACGTCGGTATTTCCGTCAACGTCGGTGGTCTTGCCTGACTCCTCGTAATACTTAAGGTTGAGTTTGAGGACGTTGTTTTTGTCTGCTTTCAACTGTATATTGTAGAGGAAGTTGAGTTCGTCAAACGAAAGCGACATAATGCCTTCTTTTTCTATCTTCTCAACAGTTTCGGCATACTGTGTATAGAGTGCGATTGCTTCTTCTGTGTATCCCACTTTGTCTATTACCTCGCGGAAAATATCGTTGTCAAGGTTTTCTTCGTAGAACCAGCAAGTAGAAAGTTCGTAAGCGGAGATTGACTCGCCGAAGCGTTCGCTTTCACAGTCAAAGTAGGTGACGTAATCGTTTCCGTCCTTCGTTACGACAACGTAAGCACGGTAGATACAGTCAAGCGCGTACATTTGCGCTGTCTTTGAACTTTCCTTCTCGTAAATGATAGAGTAAACGAATCTCGGTCTTGCTTCGTCGTCTTCGTTTTCAATTATGCTACCTGTTGCTACGCCGTTTTTGTATACCGCGGATGCGAGCATCTGCTTGCCTGTCGCAACGTATGCGCCGTCTGACTTCTTGAGTGTGAGGTCCTTTGCAGTTCTTCCCTCGGATGCTATCGCCATGATAACACCGAATTCAACGGAGCATCCGTCCGCTTCAAGCTCTGCGAGTTTTTCTGAGTTGTAGTTGAACGTCGCGCGGATACCTGCAAACTGTGTAAGTCTTGCCTGATAGCCTTCGAACGTTACAAGGTCACGAGCAAAGTAGTCGCCGAGCTGATAGTCTATAGCCTTCTGCAAGAGAAGTGCAATCTCAAGCGCGCTCATTTCACCTGCAACGACCTCTGCAAATTCATCACAGATAGCAAGTTGAGAGTCACGTCCGAGTTTGTTGAACTGAGTGAGGTTGAGCTTGTAGTACATAGCAACCTCGTAGAAGTGAAGCTCGTTTTCTGTGGGGGTTTCTTCCTCGCTTGAGTAGTAAAGGTCTCTGAGCGCATCGGTATAAGCATCTACTACGTCTGCCTTTTCATCGCTTACGTGATAAGATTTCATTACTTCGTAGACTTCTTTTCTCTGGTCTTCTGAGAGAAGAGCGAAGATGTCAAACTCGAAATCGAACTTGTAAGCAAGGTCTGCGAAGTGGTTCTGCGCTATTTCAGTCTGTGAAAGTGCGCGGTTGTATAAGCGGAGTGCGTAGAAGTTCAAATAACTTGCGTTGCTATCTGCGCCGATGTTGGTAACGCCTGTTGAATTTGTATAAGGCTGTTCTGCAAGGGTGTACGCCTTGTTCGCGTTGATATAACCCGTTACCGCCATCGTACCGGTCATAATGATAGTAGCGCCTTCAAAGTCGCTTGTGTTGCTTCTCAGGTAGTCGGTTACGTTTCCTTCAGCATCCTTTACAACCCATCCTGCTTCCTTTATTTCTTCAATTCGTTCGGGGGTAAGCGTGGGAAGAATTACAGGAAGTTTTGTGCTTCCGGATTTATAATTAGCGTAATACGTATCCGTGTAGGTTGCAACGTGGTCACCTTTTTTGATGCCCTTATTGTTGTCATCCTTGTCATATTCGTTTACGACTTTGTTTGTCTCGCTGTAATCTGCTGAGTTATATACGTAAGTAGTCTTTGTGAAGTCTCTTTCGTAGACGAATGTATATGTTTGTGCATCCGTAACCTTGAAATCGCTCGTCTGAGGTATCAGGTTAAGAGAGTTGGTTTTCACACCGAGAGTGGTATATACCATAGGGAAAGGTGCCCATCCCTGTCGTCCCCATCTTGAGATGCTGACGCTTGATACGCCTGTCGATGATTTTACAGTTACACGCATAAAGGGCTGGAGCCACATTTGCGTAGAGGTGGCGCTCGTCTTTGCCACTTTGATTACCTGCTCTTGAGTGTAATATTCACTCGCGTTTATAGCGGTCATATCATTGAGCTGAGCACCGTGATACGTAGAGTCTGACTCATTATAAAGCTTCAGGTATCCGTCCATAAGATAAGGCGCGTTTGCCGCTTTTGAACTGTAGGGGGCAAGATAAACGGTATTGCCTTCGGCATTGAAAAGTACGTAATTCGCCATTATTTCCTTCGTTACGAGATCGCCTGTGCCCTCTGCCTTCAAGAAGGAGATGTGATACTGAAGTCCTTCCTTTACGAAAAGGTCAAGCGCGTTGATTTCTTCAACT
>JAZOLR010000073.1:0-1697 GCA_045653255.1 Eubacteriales bacterium
GGTGTACTCCTTTATCTATTCAAAGAGAAAGGGCACACCTGCAGCAGAAATGGAAAACGCAATAGACGATAAAGAAAAAAGCGCGCGTTTTGAAAGATTGCTTAAAATACAAGAACCTATATCTCTTGAATGTAACAAGAAATATGAGGGCAAAATATATCCTGTACTTGTCGACGGAATGTCAAGAAACGAGGGCGTTTACAGTGCTCGAACACCGTCAAACAAGCTTGTGCATTTTTCTTATGACGGAGATTGCATAGGAAAGATTTTGAACGTTCGTATTGACCGCGCAGATGCATTCGCAATTTACGGCACGGTTATTGAATGAAAAACAAATAAAGATTAAAAAACGAAAGGAAAATATAAAAATGACAGTACTTGAATACGCAAAACAGTTAGGCGAAGCAATAGCAAACGATGAAGTTATGAAGAGTTTCAACGAAGCAAAAAAGAACTATGAGGAAAACGAACCCTTGCAGAAACTCTTAGTTGAGTACAACACTCACAGAATGGCACTCGGCGAGCAGTTCAAACTCGACCTCTCCGAACAGGATGAAAACCTCATAAAGAGCATAAGAGCAAGAGTAGACGAAATATTCAATTTGATAGTTTCAAATGAGTATTACAAAGCATATGCAGAGGCTCAGGACAAAATAGCAAAACTTATGAATGAAGTTAACTCCGAAATCAACTTCTACGTTTTCGGCGAACGCCCCTGCACACACGATTGCTCTACTTGTTCATCAAGTTGCAAAAAATAATCTGATACAAAACTAAACCAATCCTAAAAATCCGAATGTGAGGGAATAGAATGGCTCAAGTCATTGAAAAGTTAGCAGACCTCGTCAATGCCACCCCTATGATGCAGCAATACATTGACGTTAAAAATGAATATAAAGATTATATTTTGATGTACCGTCTCGGAGACTTCTTTGAGATGTTCTTTGACGATGCCATAATTGCATCAAAAGTGCTCGACCTCACTTTGACAGGACGTGACTGCGGAGAGGGATACCGCGCCGCTATGTGCGGAGTACCGTTCCACAAGTCAGACCTCTATATAGGAAAACTTGTAGAAAAAGGCTACAAGGTAGCGGTATGCGAACAAACAGAAGACCCGAACCTTGCAAAAGGACTTGTAAAGAGGGAAGTTGTGCGTGTTGTAACTCCCGGAACAGTTACCGATGATAATATGCTTTCGGGCAGTGAAAACAATTTCCTTTGCTCTATCTTTTGCACCGACTACGGTATGGGTATCGGTTTCGCCGATATATCCACAGGTCAGATGTTCGCTACCCACATTACAGGAGAAAGAATAAGCGAGAGAGCAAGAAACGAAGTAGGAGTATACGCTCCTCGCGAAATTATACTGAACGTTGAAAAAAGCGGTTGCAATTTTGTTTGCGAGTATGCCGCAAACGTTCTCGGTAGCGTTATAACCGAGAAGCGCGCAGACCTTTTCGTGTATGAAAACGCATACGAAAGAGTAGTGAATGCATTTGGCGAAGAGGAAGTCTCGAAAGGGGATAGCGCATCTCTTTGTGCTGTCGGTGCACTTATCGGCTATATTGAGCATACTCAGAAGTGCAGAACTTCCTTTGTAAAAACGCTTAATATATACACAGACGGTCAGTTTATGGAACTCGACCTCAACACAAGAAGAAACCTTGAACTCACGGAAGCCATGCGCACAAAGG